>JBMSSR010000038.1:0-15385 GCA_049424465.1 Ilumatobacteraceae bacterium | reverse complement strand
CTCGCTCGCCATCGGATCACGACTACCGGCAATGTGGACCTCGATGGGTCGGGTGCTGCTCGCGTCCCGATCAGACGACGAGGTGCGAGCCGCGTTCAGCGTCGCGCCGCCCCCGCCCACCGAGCGCGCGGTCCATGACGCCGAGAGCCTGCTCGACGAGGTGCGCACCATCCGCCAGCAGGGGTGGTGCCTCCTCGATCAAGAACTCGAGGAGGGCATCCGCTCGGTTGCCGCACCGTTGCACGACCGCCGCGGCCGCGTCGTCGCGTCCATCAACGTCGGGACACACGCCAGCAGGGTGACGCTGAAGCACCTCCGCGGCGAGATCCTGCCCGACCTGCTGACCACTGCCCGATCGATCGAGATCCAGCTCGGCAAGCGCTGACCGTGCTCGACACACTCGTCACACTCGCCGAGCGACTCCGCAGCGACGGCTTCGATGTCTCGGCCAGCGAGTTGATCGATGCGTCATCGGCACTGTGCTGTATCGACATCGGTGACCGCGGCCTCGTTCGCGAGGTGCTGCGCAGCACCATGGTCAAGGAATCCGACCGGGGACACCGCTTCGACGCGGCGTTCGAGCGGGTGTTCAGGTCGGTGCAGCGCGACGAACACCACGGCCCCTCGACGCCACCGATGCCCGCGGGAACGGTGCCGGGCTCGCCGATGTCGGGGGCAGGCCTCTCGATGCCCGCCTCGGGCGATCTGGACCCCGACGTCCTCCGGGCGCTGCTGGCACACGACACCGATGCGCTCGTGGCGCTCGCCGCCCAGGCCGTTGATGCCTTCTCGGGCATCGACGGTGCGGTGGGCACCGAGCGCTACCACATGCACCGCGTCCTGAGGGCAATGGACCTGTCCCGGATGCTCAGCGCGGCGATGCAGCACCTGCGTCGCGACCACGCACTCGACGACCTCGAACTGATGCTCCGGCGCAACGAGATCGCAGCGGGCCTCGAGGAGTTCCGCCGCATGCTCGCCAGCGAGATCGCGTCGAGGGTCCGCGATCAGGGCGACGACCAGGGAATCGGTATCCCCGAACGCACCGCCCCGGAGGACCTCGACCTGCTGCACCTGTCGCGGGCCGATCTCGACGAGGTACGCCGTGCGCTGCAGCCCCTGCTGCGACGCCTCGCGTCGAAGGTCGGTCGCAAGCGCCGGCGCCGGTCGAGCGGTCGGCTCGACGTCCGGCGGACCGTCCGCCGATCACTCCAGTCGGGTGGAGTACCCCTCGACGTCGTCATGCGCCGCAAGCACCCGCACCGGCCGGAGGTCGTCGTGCTCTGCGACGTGAGCGGCTCGGTTGCCGAGTTCGCCCAGTTCACCTTCACCATCATCAACGCACTGCACGAGGAACTTCGCAACGTCCGCAGCTTCGCATTCGTCGACGGCATCGCCGAGGTGAGTGACGTCTTCTCCGACGCCAAGTACGAGGTGGCCGTCAATCTGCTCGTCGAGCGTCGCGGCGTCGTCGGTCTCGACGGCCACAGCGACTACGGCGCCGTGTTCGACCGGTTCCACCGCCTGCACCTCGACGACGCCGTCGGCTCGGGGACGACGCTCATCGTCACCGGCGACGCACGGAGCAACTACCGGGAGTCGGGGGCCGCCGCATTCGAGCAGATCGCCGCGAGGGCCCGCCGCGTCTACTGGCTCAATCCCGAGCCCGTCGACCTGTGGGGCACCGACGACTCGATCATCGACGAACTTCGGCGGTCGTGCACGAACGTGTTCGAAGTGCGTACGCTCAGCCAACTCGCCGACGTCATCGCGGAGCTGGTCTGAGAGGACGACTCGAGTCCGCCGACATCACCGTCTCATCGAGGGAGCAGACATGAGATTCGCCACCATCCGCCACCAGGGCGGCCTCGCGTACGGACCGGTCGACGGTGACGAACTCGTCGATGTGTCCGACCAGTTCGCGTCCCCCGCAGCCGCGCTGACGATCATCGAGACCGGCACGGTGGCGTGCGCCGGCGCCAACGGGCACCGGCTCCCACTCACCGGTGCCACCTTCGCCCCTCCGGTACCGTCACCGACCCGCATCCTGTGCATCGGCGTCAACTACGCCGCGCACCGCGCCGAGAGTGACCGCCCGTCTGACTCTCAGTACCCGACGGTCTTCGTGCGATTTGCGTCGTCGGTCGTCGGCCACGGCGAAGCCGTCGTTCGACCGCACGTCAGCGACCGGTTCGACTACGAGGGAGAACTTGCCGTCGTGATCGGCAGGCGCGGCCGCTACATCGCCGAGGCCGACGCCCTCGACCATGTCGCCGGCTACACCTGCTTCAACGACGGCACGCTGCGCGACTACCAGCGCCACACCTCGCAGTTCACACCCGGCAAGACGTTCGACCGCAGCGGTTCGAGCGGCCCGTGGATCGTGACCACCGACGAGATCCCGGACCCGTCCGTGCTGCACCTGCGCACGGTGCTCAACGGGGCCGAGATGCAGAGCGCCCCCACGAGCAATCTGATCCACGATGTGCCGGCGCTCGTCGCGTACTGCTCGCAGTTCACCGAGCTCGAGCCGGGTGACCTCATCGTCACCGGCACACCCGGCGGTGTCGGCTACGCCCGCACTCCCCCGGTCTTCATGCAGCCGGGCGACGTGATCGAGGTCGAGATCACCGGCATCGGGACCCTGCGCAACACCGTCGTCGACGAATCGATCTGACGGGGCGAGCAGATCAGTCCCGCCGACGCGGATTGGTCGACGGTGTCGCGGTCAGTCGGTCGGTGGCAGGACATGACGAGGGGCGGCGGCAAGGCCGGCCTCGGTGACGTCGATGGCCGCCTCCATCCGGCGCGCCAGCCCGGGGTTGTCGTCGAGGAAGCCGAGCACGACCTCTGCGTCGATCGCCAGCACCTCGACCTCGCCGTCGGCGCTCAGTGCGACCGGTGACGGGTTGCCGCTCAGGAACGCACGCACGACGAAGAGTTCGCCGGCCTCGACCTGCTGCACAACCCGGCGGTCGTCGCCGCGCGTGACGGTCGCCTCGACGGTCCCGCCGATGACGACGAACAGCCGGTCGAACGGTTCGCCGAATCCCACCAACTCCTCACCGTTGTCGAACAACTGGTGCCGGGCGTTCGCCACGACGCGTTCGAACGAGCGCGCGTCGGCCGGGAACAGGTACGTGGCGGCAAGGTGCTCGGCGATCGCCGCCGTGCCCGGTCGGCGCGGGTTGGTGTAGGTGCTGAGGCGATTCGCGGCGCCCGCCAGCACCAGCCCCTCGCGCTGACAGATGTACCAGAGCTTGCTGAGGATCTCGCTGACGGCCTCCTCGCCCTCGGAGCGACTCGGCGCGTGCACCACCGCGTCGAAGAGGAACCCCTGGTCGTCGATCGCGATCAGGTCGATGTCGTACGGCGGCTCGGGCAGCACGATGTCGGTCGTCTCGATGGCCTGCTCGAGCGCCGCCATCGCGCGGGCGGGTGGCGTGCCGTAGGCGAAGCGCACCTGCAGGTTGGCGCCATAGCTGCGCGTGGCGGTCGTGAGCACCGTGAATTGCGAGCTGGCGAGCGACGAGTTGGGGATGACGACCAGGCGCTCGTCGTCGAGCGTCTCGACCGTGACCGTGCGCCAATTGACGTGCACGATGCGCCCCTCGACGCCGCCTGCCTCGATCCAGTCCCCCTCCTTGAAATGGCGACCGGACAGCAGTGACAGGCCGGCGAACAGACCCGAGACCGTGTCCTGCAGCGCGAGACCGAGGACGACCGATCCGACTCCCAGTGCCGTGAGCATCGACCCGAGGTCGACACCCCAGATCTCGGAGGCGACGACCGCACTGGCGACGAGCACGACGAGCAGACGGGCGAGGTCGAGCACCAGACCGGTCGCACGTCGCTGCCCATCCGAGTTCATCGCGTTCGAGCGCATGACAGCATTGACGGCGACGAGCACCGTGTTGATGGCGGTGATCGCGAGGACGCTGAGCACCAACTTGGTGGGCGCTCCGTCGCGCGACGCGCCGCCGACGCGGTCGAGCAGCAGGTACAGCGCGAGCGGTGGCAGCACCGTGCGCAGCAGCAGGGTGCACACCTTGGCACCGTCGGCCGTGCGCGGCTCGAGCACACGCTGCAGTTCGACGAGCCCGATCGAGAGGATGGGGAAGCCCAACGCCACGACCAGCGTCCAGATGACGCCGTGGTCCGCGAAGATGTTCACGATCAGGCCTCGGTGCCCTCGGGCCGACCAGCGCTTGCTGCAGCGAACTCGGCCGTCGTGCGGATGCCGGGTCCCTCGGCACCGTTGGCCAGGCGACGGGCGTCGGCAACGCAGCGACCGAGGATCTCGTACACGAACCGACGGCGCCCGACGACACCGGCGTCGACCTCACCGCTCGCGAGGCCGACCTGCAGCGTGAGGCTGCAGCCCTTCCCCTGGTTGAAGCGCTCGACGATCGCGACCGCGTCGTCGGCGAAGGCCGACATCCGCTGCCGGTGGTCGAGACGCGGCGTCGAGAGGCCACACGTCGCAAGGTATGCGTCACCCACCGTGCGGATCTTCTCGACACCATGCCGCTCGGCAGCATCGTCGAACGCATCGACGAGCTCGTTCAGCAGGCCGAGGGTCTGCGTCGCGTCGAGTCCGTCCATCAACTGCTCGAGGCCCTCGATCGAGAGGTACCCGACACTGACGTTCGGGAACGTGTCGGCTACCAGCAGGTCGCCACCGCTGACGCGATCTGCAACGGCCTCGGGGAAGACGTTGCGCAGGAGGTCCTCGTACTCGGCTGTCTTCTCGGCGATCGTGCGGTTCCGCTCGCGCACCTCGGAGATCATCAGGTTGAATGCGGCCGCCAGCGAGGCGAACTCGTCACGGCCCGACTCGTCGATACGGAAGTCGTCCTCGCCGGCCTTCAGGCGCTCGACGCCGCCCTGCAGCCGCACGATCGGGCGCACGAATGCCCGGGCCGACCAGAGCGCGAACGCGGTCAGCAGTACGGCGGCTGCACCCGTGGCGAACAGGATGTGCCGTCGAAGGGCGTACATCGAGTCGAGCGCCTCGGACACGTCCTTCTCGATGATGATCGCCCACTGCTCGCCGCCCACCTCGATCGGGGCATAGGCCGACATCACCTCGACGCCGCGGTAGTCGGCGATGACCGCTTCGCCGGTGGCGCCGGACAGTGCCGCCGCAACCGACACGGTGTCGATCTTCTGGTTGAGGATCGAGTGGCCGCTCTCGCGGATCGCCTCGATCTCGACCGGGTCGACCTCGAGGTCGGCCAGGGTCTGCAGGAACCCATCGGGATCCTCGATCAGGAATCGGCTGTCGGTGCGGGCCGTCATGTCGGGCCCGACGAGATACGCCTCGCCGGTCGAGCCGAGCCCCTCCTCGACCCACTTGCCGCCTGACGTCATCGCGCTGTTGAGCGCGTCGATCGACACCTGGCCGGCGACGACGCCCACCACGTCACCGTCGACGACGATCGGCGCCGCGAGGAACGACGCCGGCGCGCCGAACGACGCGGTGTAATGCTCGAAGTCGACCATCGCGATGCCGTCGTCGCCCAGATCGTTCCCGAGGGCGGCGCGATACGCCTCGGCGAGCCCCGAGCGCCGGTACGGCCCGTCGACGAGGCTGGTGCCGAAGTCGGCCTCCTTCTCGACCGTGTAGACGACGTCACCCGTCCGTGCATCGATGAGGAACAGGTCGTACATCTTCATCTCGTTCATCAGGCGCACGAAGTCGGCGTGGTACTCGCGGTGTGCCGCGTCGTACGCGTCCACCGCGTCGCCGGCGAACATCGAGTCGCTGCGGGTCTCGAGCAACTCCCTGCTGCCGGCCGGGTTCGGGTTGTCGACGATGTAGTCCACCTGCAGGCGCGCGCCGGCGCGGGTGTCGGGCAGGTACGTGTCGATGCCGCGCTCGTCGATGCTCGCCGGCAGAGTGGGGATGAACTCGTCCTCGTAGAAGCCCATCAGGCGGTCCTGCTCGGTGGCCGTCAGGTCGGTGTCGAGCGCCGTGAAGCCCTTCGTGAACGCGGCGAGCGCGTCCGGCAGCTGGCGTTCGCCGGCGAAGACCCTGAACTGGCTGAACTGCTGATCGAGCCAACGCTGCATGCAGGCCCGCTTCGTCGAGCGGGTCGAGATCAACTGGTCCCAGGTGGACTCACGCAATGCCGCGTCACCCTGTTCGTAGGCGATCACGCCGATCGACAGGGCGCCCACGACACCGCTGAACACCAGCAGCACCATGAGCTTCGAGCGGATGGACAGGCGGCTCTTCATCGGGGAACCCCGCGGACAGGCAGCGACGTGCTCTCAGACATAGGCGCCGAGCCTACGGCCGCAGCGATCGACCGATCGGCGACTCCTCTGTCACGCCGACCGTACCATCAGTAACGTCGATCCGTTCCACGCCCCTGCGGCCCCGACGCGCAGATGGCCGGGGCCATCGGCCCCGGCCACCCACGATGTCGTTCGGAGGAACCGGACGATCAGATCAATGTCTGCAGTGCCGTTGTCCAGACCCTGCCGCTCTTGTACCAGTGGTTCGAGTAGTACAGCGCGCTGGTCTTCGTGGACTGGATGGTGATGCCAGCGATCTGGTTGTTGGCCGTCGTCACGTCGAGGCGCAGTGACACGCCGCCGTCGATCGAGCACGTGGTGGCGCAGGTGCCCCCCACGAGCACGATGCTCGCCCGGGTGTACACGCTCGTCACGGTCGCACCGACGACGATCGAGGTGATCGAGTTCGACTTGACGTAGTAGATGCCGCCGTCGGCCGCCGGGATGATCAACACCGCCTGGCCCTTCGGGAGCACCTTCTTGGTGCCCGGCACGAAGCGGAACGTCGCCGTCGCCGCGTCACCGCCCATGTCCGTGGTCAGCGACCCACTCGTGCCGACGTCGGTGAGGCTCGACCACGACACGACCGTCAGGTCGCCTGCGCCCGAGATGGTGCCGGCCGCCCTCGGCTGCGAGACCGTCACCTGCGCCGTGGCGAGGTCGGTGTCGATCTGGCCGCCGGCGGCGAGGTTCGAGCCGGACATCGATCCCGTCACCGTGACGACGATGACGTACACCTCGGTGCCGTTCGTGCCGGCGCTGAGCGTGGCGATCACCGTGGCGATGCCCTCTTCACAGTTTCCGGCAACCTCGCTGACGGGCACGTCCTTGGCCAGCAGTTTGCCGCTGACCCGATCGGTGAAGGTGACCTTCGCATCGGCAACCGTCATCGACGTGTCGGCACACGTCTCGTCAGCACCCTGGTCGATCAGGTCGAGCGACAGGGTCGCACTCAGCGTGACCTTGGTGAGCGTCTCACTCGCGCTCGACGTGTACTTCTCGTTCTGGCCGGTGTACCAGACCGCGTCAGCCGGGATCTCGAACGCCTCGACCGTCAACGTTGCGGTGTCGTAGTCGAACTCGTAGTTGTCCATCGACCCGCCCGAGCAGGTGATCGTGTACCGGCCGGCGGGGTCACCGGCGGTGTAGGCGGCGCCACACTCCGGGGCCACGTACGAGGCGTCGCCGGTTCCCTCACCGTCGAGGAACCCGGTCACGCCGAAGGTGAACAGTGCTGCGTCGGTCGAGTCGCCGTAGGTGATCGTCTGGTCATCGGGCGTGACGGTGAGCGTCAGTGGGTCGATGTCGCCGGTCGCCGACGGGTACGACGTGCTGACCGTGTAGTTGCCGTTGTCGTCGCCGCCGAGGGTGATGTCGGTGACCGTCACGTCCTTGCCCGTGCCAGCGCCGGCATCGACGAAGTCGCCGGTGCCCGAGCAGGTCACGACGTCGCCGTCGATCACGCCGTCCAGAACGCAGTCGCTGATCGTGGCATCGGTCGTGCCGTCGTAGTCCTTCGCATCGACCGTGACCGAGGTGACGGACAGCTCGAGCGGGTCGATCGCTGCGGTGTCGGTCGGGTACGTGCCGGTGAGGTTGTAGTTCGCCGCATCGGTCCCACCCAGGGACAGCGAGTCGGCCGTGACCGTCTTGCCGGTGCCGGCAGCCGCCGTGTCGAACGAGCCGGTGCCGCTGCACGTCACGTCGTCGGAACCGAGGACCGTGTCGAGCGTGCAGTCGCTGATGACCGCATCGGTCGTCCCGTCGTAGTCCTTGCCGTCGGCATCGATCGCGCTGACCGTGAGATCGATTGCGTACACGTCGGCCGTGGTCCCAGTGGGGTACGTCGAGCTCAGCGTGTAGTTCGCCGAATCGGCGCCGCCGAGCGTCAGCGAGGTGATGGTCACGTCTTTGCCAGTGCCCGCGTCCTTCGAGTCGAAGGTGCCCACGCCGCTGCAGGTGACATCGTCCTCGATGACGAGGCCGCCGAGCACGCACGACGAGATGGTCGCATCGGTCGTGGCGTCGTAGTCACGGCTGTCGGCCGTGGCCGAGTCGGCAGTCAGTTCGGCGGCCACGATGTTGCCGGTTGCCGAGATGACATCGATCGCGAAATCGCCGCTGTCGAGTCCAGAGAGGGCGAGACCAGTCACCGTGACGCTGAGACCGGTGCCGACGCTCGTGCTGTCGAACGATGCCGAGGCGCCGCTGGTGTCGCATGCGACGTCGAACCCGGTGGTGTCGGTGTCGATGGTGCAGCCGGTGATCGTTGCGGTCGCCCCACGGTCGTACGTGTGGTCGTCGATCGTCACCGTGACGTCGACCAGGCTCGACGCCTGCGCAGCGTCGCCGGATACGAAGGGGATCGACAGGAGCGCCGAGGCGAGTGCAGCACCCGCAGTCACCCACCGCCTCCGCCCGGTCCGAGTGGGTGTCTGTTGAATGCGCATCGTGTGGCCCTCCGCCTGTTGTGGTGACTCTCCTTCGGCACACTGTGCGTCGTCCTTGAGGGGATCCACAGGGAACTAGGTCACATTCGTGACACTCGTGACCGCTGGCCGCCGGTCGGTTCACCGCAGGCGCGGGAGTACCCACTCGGCCACGCGCCGGGCCTCGTCGTCGAGCGGGTAGCCCGACAGGATGAAGCAGTCGACACCGACCGACGCGTAGCGCTGCAGGGTCGCCGCCACCTGGTCGGGGTCCCCCACCACCGCCGCCCCGACCCCGCTGCGGGCGACACCGATTCCGGTCCACAGGTGCGGCTGCGCGAAGCCGTCACCGTCTGCTGCGGCACGCAACGCGTCCTGCCGTCGCACACCGACCGAAGTGTGGTCGTGGGCGGCCTGCTTCAGTCGGCGGCCCACCTCGGGATCGAGCTCGCTGACCAGGTCGGCAGCGGCCTGACGGGCGAGTGACTCGGTCTCGCGGACGATGACGTGCGTGCGCAGCCCGAACCGCAGTGTGCGCCCGGCCTCAGCGGCCCTGCGGCGCACGTCGGCGACGAGCTCGGCGATCGCATCGACGGTCTCGACCCACATCAGGTAGCAGTCGGCGTGTCGCGCCGCCACGTCGCGCGCCTCGACAGAGGCACCACCGAAGTACATCGGCGGCGGCTGAGCGGTCCGCGACGGCGCGGTCGACAGGTCGTACGTCCACCACTCCCCCTCGTGCTGCACTCGACCGGCCGTCCAGAACTGGCGCAGCAGGTGCATCGCCTCGGCCGTACGCCGATAGCGGGCCGGGCCGTCGAGTGACTCGCCCGCCCTCTCGCTCGAGATGATGTTGATGGTCAGCCGCCCGCCCATCGCCTGCTGCAGGCTCGCTGCGGCCCGGGCGAACATCGGCGGGTCGAACTCGCCCACACGCACCGCCGGCAGCAGGCCGGATCGATGCAACGACGGACCCACTGCCGCGGCCAGTGTCCACGGGTCGATTCCCGGCACGAAGCTGGACGGGATGAGCACGTTGTCGAAGCCGAGCGCGTCCGCGGTCGTGAGGATGTGACGGTTGTGCTCGAACGTCGGCGGCCGCGTCGGATCGGCCACGCCGAGACGCGCCGTGTCACCGCCGCACGACGGGGCGAACCACGCCACCTCGAGACGACGACCGCCGGTGGTCACCGCTCGAAACGACTCCAGCGGTGCAGGCCGAAGTTGGTGTCGTCGTGCCACGCCTCTGCGAGGCGCACCGGGTGCGGGAATCGCTGGTCGAACTCGGCCTGCAGGCGCGCCTGGATGTCGGCGGAACCCACTGCCATCCAGGCGTCCATCGACTCCCACACGAAGATCACGGTGACGCGGCCCGGCCGAGAGTCGTCGAGCCACACCTCCTTCGACAGGAACGGCACGCGTTCGAACCCGGGCAACGATGCCTCGCCCACGGTCCACACCTCGTGGTCGACCGCAAGGAACTCGTCGACGTGCGCCGGGTCCATCTCGAACACCAGCACCTCGATCGGCAGCCGTTCGCCGCTCGTGTAACGCGTCCCCTCCATGAGGCACACCGTAGCGAGGGAGCCGGGGCCGTCGGGGCGGTGTGAGGTCAGCGGGTGGCGAACAGGTGCCGCAGCCCCCGCGACAGCGAGGCGGGCATCACGGTGACATGGTGCTCGTCGGGGAACACGACCAGCTCGGTGTCGACACCCGCGCCGCTGCACCGCTGGGCATACGCCGACGCGTAGCGCACCATTGCTGCCATCTCGCGCTGCGGGGCGTTGGCGAACACTTGCGGCCACACGTGTGACACGTCACCCTCCTCGTGCTCGCCGGCACTGATGAAGGCACGCGCACCGTCGCGCTCCGGGATGCCCTCGTCGACGATGCGGCCGTGGTGCCACCAGTACGACGGGCTGATCGCCAACAGGTGCCGGAAGGCGTCAGGGCGCTCGCGCCACGCCCAGGTGGCGAAGAGCCCCGAGAGCGACCAGCCGCCGATCGCGACATCGGTGATCTCGGCGCGTGAGCGGACGGCCGGCAGCACACGGTCGACGAGCAGGTCGAGGAACTGCGCCGCCCCACCCGTGCCGTACGTCGCCATCGCGTTGTCGTCGGCGAACGGACCGGGCAGCACCCACTCGTACGGGGTGAAGTCCCTGAACCGTGTCGCGAAGTAGTCGGGAGGAGTGGCAGCGTCGCGCCACACCCCGATCACCGCCATCGCCGGCAACGCACCGAGCGTGACGAGGTTGACCGTGCGGGCGAACTCGACCGCCGAGAGGAACATCGTCTGCCCGTCGAGCAGCAACACCGCCGGCACGGGACCCTGCGACCACTGCGGCAGGGCGAGCGCGACGTGCAGGTCGCCCTCGTGCCACGAATCGGTCTCCGGGACGACGAACGGCTGTGCCATGCGGCGCACAGTAGTGACGTCCGCCGCGACCCGCGATCGCCGTCGGACCACTCGCGCGTCAGGTCGCCAGCGAGCCGCCGAAGATCTGCCAGGCGAGGACGCTCTTGGCCACGAGGCTGAGCACGAGGTACACCTTCTCGCCGTACACGTAGTCGGCCCAGCGACCCTTGCCCCGGTACTGCAGCCACTGGTTGAGGCCGAACGAGAAGAAGAACACCTGCTCGGCGATGACGATGCCGTACACGAAACCGGGAACGGTGACGGAGCCGGCGACGTTCGTCCAGATGGCGACCCACGGCGCGAGGCCGGCGATCGTGCCGAACCAGAACGGCATCATCGTGGTGGTCGTGCGGCCGGGCGGGTTCATGCGCTCCTGCAGCCACCCGAACAGGATCATCGCGACGTTCGAGCCGACCAGTCCGATGACCGCGGCGATCTCGGTGATGCCGGCATAGGTGGCCATGAGCACGACCATCAAGGTCGCGCTGAACGAGTACTCGACCCAGCGGAAGCGATTGATGCCGCGGCGCAGGTCCGCCTCGTAGGTCGAGCGCATCGCGGTCGCGGTCAACAGGTGATCGATCGCCGCCAGCGACAGGAACACCGCGATGGCGTAGCCGATCGGCAGGTCGAACAGCGCCTCGGGCGCATTGACCCTGGTACCTGGCGGCCCCTCGGGGAACGTCGACGTGATCGTGATGGCGAAGTCGCTCGCGAGGAACAGGATGAGCACCACCTGCGCGGCGTGGAGCACGGTGAGGCCGAGGTTCCACGAGCGCAGGTTGGCGAGGCGCGCCGGCGTCACGCCGGTGGCGACGACCTCGCTGTGGGGTGTGTCGTGTGACGTCATGGTCTCAACCTACGCCCGCCGTCAACCGTGTGGGAGAACGTTCCGGCGATCCAACTGCGGCACCACGTCGACCGGGCCACGGCCCGCCGGGTCGAGCCCCTCGTACCGCCGCAGCGTCTCGATGCGCACGGACAGCGGCGGGTGCGAGTCGAACAGCCGTCCGATGCTGCTGATGAACCCACCGCCCGCGCTGCGCTGCAGCGGCGACTCGATCCACAGGTGGGCGGTCGTGGTGGACATCGCCCGCACCACGGTCGAGTCGGCCTCGAGTTTCTCGAGTGCCGAGCGGATACCGGTCGGGTTGCGGGTGAATTGCACCGCGCTCGCGTCGGCCATCACCTCGCGACGGCGCGACATCGCCGCCTTCAGCAGCGTGGCCGCCGGCACCGCGAGGACGAACCCGATCAGACCGACGGCGAGGAACGCCATGCCGATCGCGAGTGCGGCGGCGTTCGCGTTGTCCTTGCTCCGCCCGCGGCCACCACCCCTGAACATCACGGCCGCCAGGTACCCGATACGCACGAGCAGGGTCGACAGCACCATCAGCGCGCCGACCGTCAGCACCGACAGCGTCATGAACGACGTGTCCCGGTTTCGGATGTGCCCGACCTCGTGGGCGATGACGCCCTCCAGCTCGCGGCGCGACATCCGCTCGAGCAGACCGGTGGTCACGGCCACCGCTGCCTTCTCGGGCCGCAGTCCGGTCGCGAACGCGTTCGGGGCCGGGTCGTGCACGACGTACAGCGCCGGCGCGGGGATGCCGGCAGCGATCGCGATGCCCTCGACCAGGTTGCGCACCTGCTGGTACTCGGGCCCAGTGGCCGGCCGCGCATGCGTGATCGCCAGTGCTGCACGCGCCGACATGAGGTAAGCGATGAGCAGGTAGGCCGCCACTCCCCCCGCCGTGGCCAGCAGCACGCTGAGGTCTGCGTGGAACTCGACGCTGCACGACGAGTACTCGCACGGCAGTTCGCGTAGGTGTGCACCGAACAGCACGGCGACCACGTTGACGAAGGCCCACAGGATGAGGAAGGTCGTCGCCATCAGTGCGATCGACCGGCGCTGGTTGGCGCGGATCTGCTCGAAGAAGCTGGGCGGCTCGACAGCGTCCATCAGCGACCGGCTGCCGCACCGGATGCAGGTGGCTTCAGCGGGGAACCGGCCAGCATCGACACGATCTCGTCAGCCGGCAACCCGAGCGCCGTCATCTGCGCAGCCGAGCGCCGACCGCTCAGCGAGCGCAGCAGGTCGAACTCAGATACACCACTGTCACGCAGCCGGGCAGCGAGCCCGGGCTGTCGGCCCTCGGCCATGTTCAGCAGCCAGCCGAGCGCGACACGCACCGCCAGCGAGTCGTGCGCCCCCGCGCGGCCGACCGCCTCACGCAGGTCGTGCTCGTGCGTCACCGCATCCATGACGAGCTGCGAGTTGCTCGGCGAGGGGACGTGCGGCAGCACTGCGTCGAAGCGTCCGGCCGACGCCTCGTAGTGGTCGGCGAGCTGTGCCAGTGACAGACCTCGGAGGCGCTCGACCTGCGCCTGCGTCCACGGGTCGGTCGTCACGCCCTCCATGCGCCCCTCGAGGATGTCGTCGACCACACCCATCATGTGCGAGGCCAGCTCGGCGACGGTCCAGCCGGGGCAGCTGGGCACGGTGACCGTCGCATCAGCCTCGTCGAGGTCGCGCAGGATGCCGACGACGCGGCCACGGACCTCGAGATAGGCCGCGACCACCTCGGCATCGGGCAACAGGTTCGTCATACAGAGAGTCTGGCAAACCCCGGTCACGCGGTGACCCACATCGTCCGAATCAGGCGGTATCCCCACGTCTGCCAGCACCCAGGGAGGGCCTGCATGCCAGCGCACACACGAGAGTCGGCCAGCGACGACCGGCCGCCGGACATCGAGCCCACCGACGTCGTCCCCGGGCAACCCGATCTCACCGCCTGGCGACAGGCAGCCCGCCGGCATCAGGCCACCTACCGCGTGGCACACGGGTGGCCGGCAGGACGGACGCGGCGGAATCGGCGCGGTCCGGCGGAATGGCGCCCGATCGGCAGTCGGGTCGACCTCGACTACGCGACCGCACACGCCTGCAACTTCCTCGGGTCGGACATCGTCGACGCGGTTCGCCATCGGCTGCAGCCGTCGAATCGCCAGCCGCACCAGACACTCGACGAGACCCGGCTGTGGTGCGACCTGTTGTCGTCGATGCCAATGTGCTTCAACCTGTTCGGGTCGCTGTGGGGCCAGCCGGAGCGGGCTGCCAGTGTCGTCGAACGCTGGTTTCCCGAGATGATGCTGCCGGCGGCCACGGTGACCGTCCACTTCGAGTGGTCGCCGGGTCGGCGAGATCCCGAATGGCTCGGCGACCGAACGGCGTTCGACGTGATGATCGAGATCGCGACTGTCGGTTCGCGACACCTGATCGGCATCGAGACCAAGTACCACGAGGCGCCCGCCACGCCCGCGAGGCGGACCAAGGAAGCGGCCGCTCTGGCGCCACACCGGTCGACAGCTGCGGCTCGTTATCGCGAGGTCGCTGCAGCGGCTGCCATGTTCCGCGACCCCGCCGAAGTCGACCGCATCACGTCGAAGAAGGTCGAACAGGTCTGGCGCGACCACCTGCTCGCGCTCGCGTGCCATCAGCACGCGAAGGGGTGGGACCGGGTGCAACACGTCCTCGTCGCGCCGTCGGGCAACCCGGCATGGGGACCTCTCGTCGACGAGTACCGCAGCCTTCTCACGCCGAAGGCCGCCGAGACCGTCGAGTACCGGACGGTCGAACAGTTGCTCGACAGCGCGGGATCCGCCCTCCCCCACGCTCACGAGTTTCGTACGCGGTACCTCGTACCTCAGGGCGGTTGAGGACACCCGCGCGGACGCCCATGACGGGTCACGTCAGGAGGGCGGTCACCGCCGGGGATGGCGCGCGATCGGTGATGACGGTCTGGCCAGCGGCGGTGCCGAGATCGGCACCGCTCGAGTCGGTCACGGTGAGGTCGTTCCACCAGGGCCCGGCGACGGACGCTGCCGCCCAGCTGCGGTCCGACGGTGACATTGCTCGCTGGTCGCGCGAGTACCGGGCGACGAACTCCAGACCGGCGTGGTCCTTCAACAGTTCTCGGAACGCGAGATCACCCTCGGGCTCGACCGGGCAGAAGTGGAGACCGACGACGTGCTCACCGCCGATGGCACCCTCCGCCAGCGACCATTCCCACAGCACCGGTCCCTCACCGACGGTCGGGTCGCCGGCCCGACTCGTGCACGACGGGGCCAGTTCGACGGCGGTGGCGATGTCGGGGACGACCGCCACACGCGGCGACGACACTGCCCCACGCAGGTGCAACGACATCATCGAGATGCCGCCCTGCACCATGAGCGG
>JBMSSR010000037.1:0-15579 GCA_049424465.1 Ilumatobacteraceae bacterium | reverse complement strand
CGTGCCGCAGGACGCCGGGGTGATGCAGTTGCACTCGGCGGCGTACCGCAGTCCCTCGCAACTGCCGCCGGGCGCGGTTCTCGTCGTCGGAGCCGGATCGTCGGGCGTGCAGATCGCCGAGGAGCTGTGTGCCGCAGGGCGCCGTGTCTATCTGTCGGTGAGCTCGCACGGTCGACCGCCGCGCGCCTACCGCGGCCGTGACTACGTGTGGTGGCTGGGCATCCTCAACAAGTGGGACCTGGAGGCGACGCCCGAGTCGAGACACGTCACGATCGCCGTCAGTGGCGCCAATGGCGGCAGCACCGTGGACTTCCGCCGACTCGCGAACGGCGGCATCACACTCGTCGGCACCACTGATCGATACGACAACGGCACGATCCGGTTCGCCCCGGACCTCGCCGAGAATCTTGCCCGCGGCGACCGTGACTACCTTGCGGTGCTCGACGAGGCCGACGCATTCGCGCTCGCCAACGCACTCGACCTACCGGAGGAACCCGGTGCGAGGGACATCCCGCCCGACCCGCCGTGCGTGACCGAACCGATCCTCGAACTGAACGTTGCGGCCACTGGCATCACGTCGATCGTGTGGGCGACCGGCTACGAGCGCGACTATCGCTGGTTGAAGACCGATGCGGTCGACGCCGGCGGACAGCCGATCCACCAACGTGGTGTCTCAGCGGAGCCGGGCATCTACTTCCTCGGCCTCCCGTGGCTCACCCGACGGGCGTCGTCGTTCATCTGGGGCGTCTGGTACGACGCGAAGTACATCGCCGACCACATCGCCAAACAGCGCACGTATCTGGCATATCAGCCGACGGCCATCAGCGGCAGTGGTTCGTAGGTCTCATGTCGAGGCGCTGAGGGCAGTGCTGGCGACGGCGGAATGCTCAGGTGCTGCGGAGCACCTTCGTCATCGGTCGACCCTTGGCGAGTTCGTCGACGAGCTTGTCGAGATAGCGGATCTCCTGCATGAGCGGTTCCTCGATGTCCTCGACGCGGACGCCGCAGATGACGCCGGTGATGAGTCGCCGGTCGGGATTGAGGCGCGGTGACGAAGCGAAGAAGTGCTGGAAGTCGGTCCCCTGAGCGAGGTGTTGCTCGAACGCCGTCTGGTCGAAACCGGTGAGCCAGCGGATCACCTCGTCGAGCTCGGCCTTGGTACGGCCCTTGCGCTCGACCTTGGCGAGGTAGTGCGGGTACACACTCGAGACGCTCGTCGTGAAGATGCGGTGCTGCTGCATCATCGTCATCCGTCTCCAGCGATCACGCAGCAGCTGGCGCGAAGCCGTTGCAGCGGTCGACGAGGTGGCGGAAGAGTTGCTCGAGGTCGCGTACGTCGTCGGTGTGTTGCGAGGGCTTGAAGCAGAACGACCGGTAGCCGGCGGCGATGGCGTCGGGGAAGTGCGCGATCGCGCGGTCGACGTCAGCGACATCGTTACTGCCCTCGAAGACGGCGCGCGTCCCACCGATCAGCTCGATGTCGGCGAGCGACCGACCAGCAGCGACGAGGCCTGCCTCGAGCAGTGCGAGGTCGTCAGCAGTCGCCGGACCGAACGGGTTGAAGCCCGAGCCGTACTCGACCATGCGGCGCACGATGGCGGGGTGCATCGACTCACCGCCGAACCACATCGGCACTCCGGTGGGGCGCACCGGCTTGGGGTGCAGGTAGACGTCGTCGAAGCGGTAGTGCGTTCCCTCGAACCGGGCGGGGGAGCCGGTCCACACACGGCGCCACGCGGCCAGGTGCTCGTCGAGCAACTCGCCCCGACGGTGGAACGGGACACCGAGCGCCTCGTACTCGTCGCGGTGCCAGCTGACCGTCGGCTGCACGACGAGCCGTCCACCGCTCATGCGGTCGATCGTCGCCAGCTCCTGCGCGAGCTGCAGCGGGTGGCGCAACGGTGCGATGAGGGCCGAGGCGGCCAGCCGCAGCGTCGACGTGCGTGCGCCAATCGCGGCGAGCATCGCCAGTGAGCTGGGCCACGATGCAGTGGCCGGGTTCTGGTTGCCGGGCGCGGCGTACGCGCGGGGGTTGCTCGGCTCACCGAGCGCGTTGGCCGACGGGCCGAGCACGAGGTGCTCGCTCATCATCACGGTGTCGATGCCGCAGCGCTCGGCGAGGCACGCCACGTCGATGAGGCCGCGCAGGTCGTCGGGCTCGACCAGCGTCCAGTTCTCGGTGAGCACGCAGATGAGACGGATCGACGACCGGGGCGGCTGCATGACGGGGGAGCCTATGGCGTCGTCGCACAACGGGACGCGACGACGGGTGCACGTCGGCGTTGTGTCAGCGGGCGAGTTCGGCGCGCATGATGGCCGCGCCATCGGCCATCGCGCGCAGCTTGGCCTTCGCCCGGTCGCGGGGCAGGTACTTCATGCCGCAGTCGGGCGAGACGGCGAGGTGCTCCGGTGCGAGGTAGTCGAGTGCAGCACGGATTCGCGCTGCCACCTCGTCGGGCGTCTCGACCGTCTCACGGCCCAGATCGATCACGCCCAGCACGACCTTCTTCGGCGCGAGCCGGGCGACGGTCGACGCAGGCAGATCGGGCTGCGCCGACTCGATGGCGATCCAGTCGACCGGTGCGTCCTTGAGCGGATCGAGGAACGGGTAGCCGGTGCTCTTGTTCGACACGTAGGCGGCGTAGCCGTAGCACGTGTGCAGGCAGGTCGTGGCCGTGATGCCGGCCGTCGCAACGGCGAGTGCCTCGAGCGCGATCGACGCAGCCGCCTCAGGGTTGGCCTGCAGGTACGGCTCGTCGAGCTGCAGCACGTCGATGCCAGCCGCCTCGAGGTCGCGGAGCTCCTCGTTGACGACCGCCGCGTAGGCGAGTGCGAGGGCGCGCTGGTCGGCATAGTGGCGGTTGTCGGCCAGCTGGCTGAGTGTGAACGGACCAGGCACCGTCACCTTGGTGCGGTGGGTTGCGTGGGCACGGAGGAACGTTGCTGCCCCGAGCTCGATCGGGTACTCGCGGTGGATGGCGCCGACGACCAGTGGTACCTCGGCGGTGCCGCCGCGACGGTTCATGCCCACGCCGATTTCGTCCTTCGACACGCCGCCGAGCGATGTCGCGAAGTGGTTGAAGTACGACTCGCGCCCTACCTCGCCGTCGGTGATGATGTCGATACCGGCATCCTCCTGGTCGGCGATCGCGACGAGCGTGGCCGCCTCGATCGCGTCGTCGAGGTACTCGGGTTCGACCCTCCAGAGTTGCGAGTTACGCACCCTGGGCACGCCGTCGCCGAGCAGTCGGTCGCGATCGACCAGCCACTTGGGCTGTGGGTAGCTCCCCATCACGGTGGTGTCGATCATGTGCGCGCTCCTCGGCTCCGAGTGAGCGAACCGTACCGCCTCAACCCACCGCTGCTGCGCGTGGCAGCAACTAGCGTGCTCGTGATGCCGAAGCCCGTCGTGGTCGTCGCTGGCCTGGGTGACACGGGGGTTCTCGTCGCGACCCGTCTCAGTCGGTCGTGCCGTGTCGTCGCCGTGACGACGCGCCCGGCGCTCGTGAGCGGCCAGGAGTTGGGCATCCGACTCACCGACCCACGTGGCTGGAGTCGCCACTACTTCGTGCCTCTCGATCGGTTCCGACGACTCGATCGCGTCGAGGTGTACCACGGTCGTGTCACGGCCGTCGATGTGGCGGAGTCGACGGTGCTGCTGGAGCATGCTGACGGGAGCACTGACCGTGTTCGATTCGATGCACTCGTGGTTGCAACGGGGGTCTCGAACGGATTCTGGCGCGATGACCTCGTCGAGGGCCTCGACTCGATCGTCAGTCGACTCGACCAGCACGCGGCGCGACTGTCGTCGGCGCGCATCGTCGCGGTCGTGGGCGGTGGTGCCACCGGGGTGAGCGTCGCCGACAACCTCGCCCGCCGGGGCACGGC
This sequence comes from Ilumatobacteraceae bacterium, assembly GCA_049424465.1. Lineage (GTDB taxonomy): Bacteria > Actinomycetota > Acidimicrobiia > Acidimicrobiales > Ilumatobacteraceae > UBA668. The sequence continues at coordinate 11,691 of JBMSSR010000037.1, read as the reverse complement.
CGACGTCCACCTCTTTCATTCGGGTGAGATGCCGCTGCCGCAGCACCACCCAGCGGTGCGCCGTTGGGTGGTGCGCCTGCTCGGTCGCGACGGCGTGACCGTCCACCCGGGGCACCGCGCCGTGCTACCGAATGGTGACGTCCCGCGCGCCATCACGTCCGGTCCCGTCGACTGGGGTAGTGGTCAGCCTTCGTTCGATGCAGACGCCGTGGTGTGGGCGGTCGGCGCGGTGCGGCCGCACTCGGGGTTCATGCCCACTGGTGTGCTCGACGACGACGGCTTCGTCCGCGTCGACCGCCACCTGCGCGTGCTGGGAACCACCAACGTCTTCGCGGTCGGCGACGTCGCGGCGTCCGATCCGCTGCGCAGTTCGGCACGCAACTGGGGCCACCGCGTTGTCGTCGCCAACGTCCGCAGGGTGCTGCGTGGCGCGCACCCGGCGAGTGTGTTCCGCGCGCCGAGGTATCGATGGGGCTCGGTGATCGGGCTGCAGCGCGAAGGTCTGACGATCGCGACTGCGTCGGGCTGGCGTGTGCGGGTGCCGCGCCGACTCGCTGCGCCGCTGCTCTACGGCGTCGTCGTGACCCGCTCGCTGTACGGGGGGCTTCGGCCGGAGCGTGCCGACGACCGAGCACTACGATCGAGATCGTGACGCGCCGTACCTGCAGCATCAACCGTCTGGCGGGTTGCGCCACGTTGTCGGCGGTACGCCCGTGACCACCTCGATCCGCCGGCTCCGCTCGATGCTGTTCGCACCGGCCGTGCGCCCTGACTTCGTTGCCCGACTTGGTGAGCGTGGTGCCGACGTCGTGGTGATCGATTGTGAGGACGCGACGCCGGCCGATGCCAAGGGAACGGCGCGCCGCACGTGCAGGGACCTTGCACCCGCGCTGGCTGCAACGTGCACCGTGACGGTACGCATCAATCCGCCGACCACCGAGTGGTTCGAGGCCGACGTGCGAGACGGTCTGTGTCCCGAGCTGTCGGCAGTGGTGGTGCCGAAGGTCGAGACGATCGAGGGCCTCGAGACGGTGTGCCGGGCACTCGCCGACGCTGGCCTGGCGCACCTCGGTGTCGTGGCCGGTCTCGAGACGGCGCTCGGCGTCGCCGAGTCGCGGGCGCTGCTCGCTCACCCACAGGTGGTCGCGGGCTACTTCGGTGCGGAGGACTTCATCGCCGACATGGGCGGCGTGCGCACGCCGTCGAACCACGAGGTGCTGTACGCGCGATCGGCGGTGGCGCTCGCCGGACGACTGGCTGGTGTGCCGGTGCTCGACCAGGTCGTCACTGACTTCCGGGACGACAGTCGGTTCACCCATGAGGCCGCCGAGGCGCGGGCGCTGGGCTACTCCGGCAAGTTGTGCATCCACCCCGGCCAGGTCGCGCTGGCGAACTCGTCGTTCGTGCCGAGTGCCGCAGAGGTGGACCGGGCCACCCGTCTGCTCGCTGCGTACGCCGCCGCGTCGGCACGTGGTGTGGCCGCGATCGACTTCGAGGGGCAGATGGTGGACGAGCCGCTGGCGGCGCAGGCCCGTCGGGTGCTCGACCTCGCCGCGGCCGACTAGTCGCCGGCTTCGTCGGCCGGACGGGCGAGCATCAGCGCCTGTCGCACGGCCTTGCACACCAACTCGTGGTGCTGGTTGAAGGCGCGGTGCTCGAAGGTGACGATGCCCTGACCGGGCCGCGAGGACGATGGCCGCGCGGCGAGCACCTCGGTCTCGACCCGGATCGTGTCGCCGTGGAAGAGCGGCGCGGGGAACGTCACCGAGTCGAAGCCGAGGTTGGCGACAGTGGTGCCGAGTGTGGTCTCGTGCACGCTGATGCCGACGACCATTGCGACGGTGAGCATCGAGTTGACGAGCGGCTTCTTGAAGATGGTCTCACGCTCGGCGTAGTCGAAGTCGAGGTGGATCCATGCTGGGTTCATCGTGATCGACGTGAACAGCACGTTGTCGGCCTCGGTGATGGTGCGCCGGATCGCGTGCTGGATGACGAGCCCGGGCGTGAGTTCCTCGAGCCAGCGGCCGGTGTGCGGGCGGCTCATCGCGACGACGATCCCGACAGCCGCTTGGCGACCTCCTCGAGCATGACCTCGGTGGCGCCGCCGCCGATCGGGAGGATGCGCGCGTCGCGGGACATGCGCTCGACGGCGGTCTCGCGCATGTAGCCCATGCCGCCGTGGAACTGGATGCAGTCGTACATGATCTCGTTGATCACCTCGGCGCCGTGCGCCTTGACGCCCGACATCTCCCTGACGTTGTCGGCACCGGGGCCCATCACGGTGTCACCCAGCCATGCAGCGTGATACATCGCGGCGCGCACGGCGTCGAGCTTGGCCTGGTTCATGGCGAGTCGCTGGCGGATGGCACCGAGGTCGTACAGATGCGCGCCGAACGCAGGTCGCGACTGGGTGTGCTCGACCGTGATGTCGAGGGCGGCCTGCGCCGCGCCGATGCCCATGCCGATCAAGACCATGCGCTCGTTCTGGAAGTTGCGCATCGTCTCGTAGAACCCGCGGTGCACGGTGCCGAGCACCTGGCTGTCGGGCACCCACACGTCGTCGAGCACCAGCTCGGCAGTGTCCGAGCAGAGCCAGCCGTGCTTGGAGAGCTTCTTCGCCACGCTGAAGCCGGGGGTGCCGGCCGGCACGAGGAACATCGTGATGCCGTAGCGGTTCGATGGGTCGGTCCGTGCAGCGAGGATGGTGAGGTCGCCGTAGACGCCGTTGGTGATGTACGTCTTGGTGCCGTTGATGCGCCAGCCATCGCCGTCCTTGACGGCGCTGGTGCGCAGGCCGGCAACGTCCGAACCAGCGTCGGGCTCGCTGACGCCGATGGACATGATCGTGTCGCCCGAGAGCATGCCCGGCAGCCACCGCTCGAGCTGCTCGGGTGTGCCCGAGTTGATGAGGTGCGGGCCGCTCATGTCGGTGTGCACGAGGACGGTGACGTCGAAGCCGCCGAACGTCGAGGCGCCGAGTGCCTCGGAGAAGACCGCACTCGCGATCATGCCGAGGCCGAGACCGCCGTGCTCCTCGGGGACGCGCAGGCCGAACATGCCGAGCGAGCCCATCTTCTTCAGCACGTCGCGCGGCACCTTGCCGGCCTGCTCCCACGCCTCACCGTGCGGGGTGACTTCCTTCTGGACGAACTCGACGGTCTGGTCGTAGATCGCCGTGAGTTCGTCGGTCATGTAGATGTTGCGCATGTCGGTTCCTGTCATGTGGATGCAGCCAGCGGTGCACCCGGTCGGTCGGGGAGTTGGGAGAGGGCGCGGGCAGCGGCATTTGCGCCGCACATGCCGTGGGCGCCTGCGCCCGGCGGAGTGGACGCCGAGCACAGATACGTGCCCGGGACGCCGGTGTCGTACGGGTGTGTGGTGACCCGCGGCCGGAAGAGGGTCTGGCGCAGCGATGCGGCGCCGCCGATGATGTCGCCGCCCACGTAGTTGGGGTTGTAGACCGCCATCTCGGTGGTGGAGCGCACCGCAGTACCGATGATGCGGTCGCGGAACCCCGGTGCGAATCGCTCGATCTGCGCCACGATCGCCTCGGTGGCATCGCCGGTGTAGCCGTGCGGCACGTGGGCGTACGTCCACACCGGGTGCACGTTGCCGACCGAGCGGCCCGGATCGGCGAGGTACTGCTGGCCGACCAGGACGAACGGCCGCTCGGGCATCCGACCGTCGTGCACGGCGCGCTCGACGTCGGCGACCTCGGCCATCGTCCCGCCGACGTGCACGGTGCCGGCACGGCGCGCGACGTCGGCGGTCCATGGCACACCGCCCTCGACGGCGAAGTCGACCTTGAAGGCGCCCGGCCCGTGCGCGAACCGGCGGTACGCGCGAGCGACCGGCCCCGGAAGGCGGTCGCCGAGGATGCGCAGTGCGATCGAGGGTGACACGTCGAGCAGGAGCAGGTCGTGCGGCGGCAGCTCGCTGACCGAGCTGACGGTGACGCCGGTCGAGATCGTGCCGCCGTGCGCGACGATGTCGGCGGCGAGGGCGTCGGTGATGACCTGTGTGCCACCCTCGGCGACCACCCAGCCGTGCGCGTGGGCCGCGGCGGTGAGCGTGACACCGATGGCGCTCGTCATCGGGCGGTCGAGCCGCCAGAACGCGTGTGCCGCAACGCCGGCCCAGAGTGCCTGGGCCTGCGGTGTCGACCAGACCCGGCCGAGCACTGTTGCGGGCAGTGCCGCCCGCGCGCCGAGGCGGGCCATCAGTACGGGATGACGCGGCACGCGCAGGATCGGCTGGGAGATATCGGTGAACAGCGCGTCGAAGTTCGACGCGACCGGTCCGAACACCTGCCGCCAGCGCGCGCCGTCGCGGCCGAGCACCTCGGCGGTGCGCTCGAAGGACTGCGCGAACGCACCGGCCGAGCCGTCGTCGAGCGGGTGGGCACAGTCGAACTCGGCCGCCCGCCAGGTGATGCCCTGCAGGCCGAGCTCGTCGAACAGTGGTGATGCGAGCGCCAGCGGGTGGGCTGCTGAGCAATGGTCGTGCAGCAGCCCGGGGACGATCGCCTCCGAGCTGCGTGCACCACCGCCGATCGTCGCAGCGCCCTCGAGCACGGTGACCGATACTCCGGCGCGTGCAAGACGCGCGGCGGCACTGAGGCCGTTCGGTCCGGCCCCTACGACGATCGCGGTGGTCACGTCGGCTACGCCCCGGCGGCTGCCGTTGCGCTCGCTGCGATATCGGGGAACGCGGTTCCCGACGGCGTGTAGCCCTCGCGGGTCCAGGTGACGACGTGCGGCAGCGGGCCGTTGGGCAGCCACGGCTGCTCGCGGGCTGCGTCGTCGTTGTTGTACCAACCCTTCTCGACCACGCCGAGCGCGGCGTCGATGACTCGGTACTGGACCTTCTTGGAGAACATCGGCTGCGACTCGGTGAACACGACGACGAGGTCGCCAGGCTCGTAGTTGCAACGCTGCTGCACGGCCTCGACCAACCGCTCGTCGTGGCAGTGGCCGTCACCGAAGTTCCAGCCGGTGAGCGTGTTGCTCACGAACTCGCCCTCGCGCAGCACACGGGTGTCGATGTCGCCGCTGTGGCGCATGTGCAGTGTGATGTGCATGCGGCCCATCGGGTGCATCATGCGGAACGCGATCGCCTTCTGGATGAAGATCTCGGAGATCTCCTTGCCGAACAGGGGCTCGATCTGGTCGATCTGGTTGTCGGCCGCCTTGACGATGCGCTCGTTCAGGCGGTCCTCCTTCTCCTTGTCACGGAACGACCACGTCGTCGACGCCCAGTTGCCGGCGTACTGCTTGAGGCCGATGAGGAACGACACGTGTTGCGGCCAGATGGCCCCGAGGATGATCGGGAACAGTGCGAACGCCACCACACCGATGAGCAGTGCGGGGTTCATGTCGCCCACGCCGTAGCCGGCACCGGCCGGGAAGTTGGCGAACAGGAAGCCGGCACAGAAGATGAAGAACACGTTCCACTCGAGCGGCACTGCGAGCGGGATGGTGGAGATGATGAACGTGTGCAGCATCCACATCGAGACGATGCCGATCCACGTGAGCCACGGCCACGGCGAGAACAGCAGCACGAGCGGCATGACGATCTCGGCGGTCGTGCCGCCGACATGAGCCAGGAAGTGGGTGAACTTCGAGGGGCGGATGTCGTTCGGGTAGTCGCGCACGGTCGCCATGCGCAGCTTGCGGAAGCCGTTCCACGGCGTGTTCTGCACCATGATCGCCACCGTTGCGGAGAAGCCGTGCTGCAGCTTGGACACACCGGCACCCATCCAGATGACGACGATGAAGATCTTCGCAGCGATGATCATGTCGTGGAAGTTCGGGAAGAACGCGAACGCCAGCATCGTCGGCACGTACTGCTCGGCGCGTGACGCCAGGAAGACGCACTTGTCGCGCAGGCCCATGACGCAGATGAGGACGGCGTAGACGATGAACGGCCAGCGCGGCATGACGCCTGCGGTGCCCTCAGGCAGGCCCGGGATCTGCTCGCCCGACAGGAACAGCATCATGATCAGCCAGAACACGATGAGCTTGTAGAGACCGGTGTCCCACGGCGTGCGCCGGTTGCCCTTGGTGAACGGGAGGTGGTTCGGGTACGGAGGGATCCGGATGGTGTCGTTCTGCCACCAGTACAGGCTCTGCCCGATCGGCGGGTCGAAGTGGAACGCCATCGGACCGCACGTGGCAGCCAGGCCGAGGATCTCGACGAGCACGGTCCAGACCATGAGCTTCTGGTACAGGATCGGCTCGTGCCACCAGCCGCCGATGTCGTTGAACTCGAGGCCACGAGTGAACGAGGCAGCAACGATGAGGCCGAAGAGGCTGTAGTAGAAGATCTTCCAGACGTAGAACGTGACGGTCTGCTTCGGCGTGCCGAAGCCGGCCTCGACCCAGTGCAGCTGCAGCAGTTTCATCCGCGGCAGGAACGGGATCTTCTGGAACTCGTCGAGGTCGACGGGCGGAAGTTCAGCGGTGCGGTAGCCCATGTGTGTTGTCCCCTTGTTGTTTCAGAACTTGCGGCCGCGGCGGAGTCGCTGCTGCCAGTCACGTCGTTGCTGGTCGGCGTCGAGGAAGACGTCGTCCTCTGCGGTATATCGGCGCGACACCTGCGAGCCGGTGAGCCGGCGGAGCTCGCGCTCGCGGACCCGCTGGCGTGCCCACGACTCGCGGGCATCCTTGCGGCGCTTGCGCTCGATGTGGTCCTCTTCGCTCTCGGCGGTACCGCTGAGGTACGCGTGCTCGATCTCGTCGAGACGGCGCATTGCCTCTGCCGACGACATCTCCATGCGGATCTGGCCGCGTGCCATCAGGTACATGCGGTCGCTGTAGCGCAGCGCCTTGCGGGCGTGCTGCTCGATGATGAGTGCGCCGACGCCCTGTTCGTTGGCAGCCTGGCGGACTGCACCGAGCAGGCGGTCGACGATCATCGGTGCGAGGCCGAGCGAGAGCTCGTCGGCGAGCAACAACGTGGGGTTGCGGCTGAGCGCCCTGGACAGGGCCACCATCTGCTGCTCGCCACCCGACAACATGCCGCCGCGAACGTCGAGCCGCGGCTCGAGCTCGGGGAACAGTTCGAGGGCCCGCTCGACGGAACCGCCACCGATGCGGAGGTTGTCGCGCGTCGACATCTTGGTGAAGATCAGTCGCTCTTCGGTGACGAGACCGATGCCCTGACGCACGCGCTGGTACATCGGCGTGAAGGTCGGCACGTTGCTGAACATCACCAGGCCGTCGACAGGCGCGAGCTCGCCGGCGATAGTGAGCAGTGTGGTGGTCTTGCCGGCGCCGTTGGGGCCGAGGAGGCAGACGACCTCACCGGGCTGCACCACCAGGTTGACACCCGACACGACCTCGCGGCCGAGGTAGCCCGCCTTGAGGGCCCGGGTCTCGAGCAGGTTCGGTGTGCGACGGATCGCATACGGGCTCGTGTCGGAGATCCCGTTGCTCGTTGCGACGGTGTCGGTCACTGTGCACCTCCTGCGGCGGGGACCGGGGTGGGTGCGAGTGCACCCGGTGTGTCGTCGGCCTCGTCCTCGGACTTCTGGCCGAGGTAGGCGGCGATGACGGCCGGGTCGTTGCGCACCTGCTCGGGCGAGCCGTGGGCGATCTTGTGGCCGAAGTCGAGGACGACGACGTCGTCGCAGAAGCCCATCACGAAGTTCATGTCGTGCTCGACGACGAGGATCGCGATGCCCCAGTCGTCGGCCAGCTGGCGGACCACCCTGCCGAGCTCGAGGCTCTCGACCGAGCTGAGACCGGCGGCCGGCTCGTCGAGCAGCAGCACGCTGGGGTGCATGGCGACCGCTCGGGCGATCGCGAGCAGCCGGCGCTTGCCGAACGAGAGGTCGCTGACCTCGCGGTGCAGGTCGTCATCGAGCTCGAAGGCCTTGATGGCCCTGACGACCTCGGGCTTGAACTTGGGGATCTTGGGCCGCACGAGGTCGCGGAAGTACGACGCCATGTCCTGCGGGTCGGCCGCGAGGCTGAGGTTCTCGAACACGGTGGTGTCCTCGAACAGCTCGAGGCTCTGGAACGAGCGAGCCATGCCGGCGCGCACACGGGCCGGGGCGCTGGCCGACGAGACGTCGAGCTGGTCGACCTTGACGGTGCCTGTCGACTTGGTGAACCCGGTGAGCGCATCGATGAGCGACGTCTTGCCGGCGCCGTTCGGGCCGATGAGGCCGGTGACCTTGCCGGGCGTGAGCGTGAAGCTGACGTCGTCGACTGCGGTGACGGCGCCGTAGCGGACGGTGAGGCCTGACACGGAGAGCGCACGGGCGGGCACCCGCTCGGTGTGCTCCTGGTCGATCGACACCGACACGTCCTCGAGCTTGATGAAGTACGACTCACCGAACTTCTTGGTGCGCTTCATGTAGCGGAACGACTTCACCCACTCGGCCGCCACGCCGTCGGGGTTGGCGAGCACCGTGAGCAGGATGGCGATACCGCTGATGAGCTCGATGTACTGGCCGACACCGCTCCAGGTGGCCTCGAGCACCTCTTCGTTGAAGCCGGCCGTCACCATCATGGCGCCGACGAAGGCGCCGAGCAGGTGGCCCACACCGCCGACCAGCGAGAGGCCGGCGTAGATGATGGACGTGAAGTTCGTGTAGGACTGATAGCTGATCGAGCTGAGGCGGAACGCCAGCAGGATGCCGCCGAGCGCAGCGATCGCCGATGCGAGCGAGAAGGCGAACAGCTTGGCCCGTACGACGTCGATACCGAGCGCAGCCGCAGCGCGCTCGTTGGTGCGCACGGCGATGAGGCGTCGTCCGCTGCGCCCGCGTCGGACGTTGGCGACGATCCACACCGTCAGCAGCGCCATCGCCAGGGCGAAGATCGCGTAGCGCTCGGGATGGCGGATCGAGCTGAGGTCGTAGCCGAACAGTGACGGATCGCCGACCTGCGTGCCCGCGACGCCACCGGTGTAGTTGCGATTGCGGAACAGCATCAGCTCGATCGCGGTACCGAGGCCGAGCGACGCGATGGCGAGGTTGATACCTCGGGTGCGCACTGCGGGGAGGGCGAAGATGATGCCGAGCGGGACAGCGGCTGCCACGCCGATCACCAGACCGAGGATGAACGGGATGTCGAAGACGGCGACCAACCGGCCCGCGACATAGGCGCCGAAGCCGGCCATCGCGTACTGGGCGAGGGAGAGCTGGCCGGCATAGCCCGTCAGGACGACGATCGACAGCAGCACGATGGCGGCACCGAGCGTGACCGTGATGGCGTCGATCCACTTGGCGTCCTTGGTGAGCACGATGAAGACGACCGCGCCGCTGGCGAAGATGGTCCAGTCCCACGACATGCGGCCCGAGCCGACGGTCGGCAGCTTCTGGAGGAAGTGGTCGCGCAGCGGCAGCGAACGGCCGCGGAACACCATCATCAGGATGATGACGATGAACGGCAGTGACGGGCCGAGCCCGTCCTGGTGCGAGAACCGGCCCACGAGCGCCTGACCGATGCCGAGCGCGAAGCCGGCGGCGGTCGCGGTGGGGAACCGCTTGAAGTCGCCGACCAGGGCGGCGGCCATTGCCGCCAGCACCAGCGAGGTCATCGACGTCACCTGCAGCGTGATGATCGGCACCACGAGGATGCCGGCGATGCAGGCCACCGCAGAACCAAGCGACCAGTTGACGACGGCGACGAAGTTGGGCGAGATGCCGACCGCAGCGGCGGACCGCTCGCTCTCGGAGACGGCCTCGGTGGCGAGACCGAACTGGCTCGAGCGGTACAGCAGCCACAACAGCAGGGCCGACAGGCAGCCGATGGCGAGCAGGATGAGACGGTCGACCGTGATGCCGACGTCGCTGTAGAGCGTGATGCGGTTGGTCGGCAACCAGCTGTCGACCTGGTGTGCCTGCGAGCCGTAGCGGATGACGACACCGGCCTGGATGAGGATGAGCACGCCCAGCGTGGCGAGCACCTGCACCAGCGTGCTGGCCCGCTTGCGCTGCAGCGGGCGCATGATGACCCAGTGCGTCAGCGCGCCGAGCAGGGCAGACAGCGCGACGCCGAACGCCGCGGCGGCGAGGAACGGCATACCGTGCTGGTACTGCAGTTCCCACTCGAGGTAGACGCCGGCGATCGCCGTGGCACCGAGCGAGAAATTGAGCACGCCCGTGCCGCGGAAGATGACGATGAGCCCCTGGGACGCAAAGGCATACAGCGCGCCGACGCCCAGCCCCAGCAACGCGAACTTCACAACCTCGTTCATCATCCCCCACTTCCGTGACCCCACTGCGGACGCCCCCTGCGTCACGCACGTGAAGGATGCGCGCACCTTAGTGCAGGTTCAGGTTCGTGTCGAACGCGATTGGTCTCGCGTGGTAGTGTTCGAATGTCTTCGGGTGCCAGGGGGGTACCTGAAGCCATCCACTACAAGGGGGATTCATGCGAGTTTCTGACAAGCCCGCACGGTGGCGACATGCACTCGCAGTCGTCGCACTGTGCGGTTTCGTGGTCGCGTCGTGCGGCAGCAGTGACAGTGGCGACGAGGGCACCTCGGCAGAGACGACGGCACCTGCTGCCGTCGACACGACTGGCGAGGCTCCGACCGGCGACCCGATCAAGGTCATGACGGTCACCACGCTCAACGCGGCCGGCCCGACGTACCAGAACATTGCCAACACGGCCGAGCTCTACGCCGACTACATCAACGCCAAGGGTGGCATCAACGGTCACCCGCTCGAGGTGACGGTGTGCGACGAGAAGTTCGACCCGGCCGTGGCCACCGAGTGCGCCCGGCAGGCAGTCGATGAGGGCATGGTCTCGATCGTCGGCTCGTTCACGTTCTTCGCCGAGTCGATCGTGCCGGTGATCGCCGAGTCGAGCATCACGTGGTTCGGCGCCTGCTGCCCCATCACGCCGTCCGAGCTGACCAGCCCGTACTCGTTCAACATCGGCAACCAGCCGATGTACGCAGTCGGTGCCGTGAAGCGTGCGGTCGAGGATGGCTGCGAGAACATCAACGCCGTCATCATCGACGGTGCCCAGGTGTTCCTCCCGCCGATGGAGAACGCGATGAAGGCCCTCGGCAAGGAGTTCGGGGCAACGGTCATCTTGCCACCGACGGCCCAGGACTACTCGGCTGAAGTGGCGCAGGCCACGAGCGGGGCGGACTGCGTCGTCGCCGTCATCTCCGAGACGCCGTACATCACGTGGAACACCGCATGGACCCAGTCGGGCACCGAGGCCCGCCAGTACGGCCCGCAGGGCAACCTCGACACGATCTCGGCCAAGGGCAACGAGGAGTCGACCAACGGCGACATCATCGCCGGCATGTACCCCGACATCTCGACGGCACCGTGGGACGAGTACCGCGCTGCGCTCGATGCCGCTGGCATCGACCAGGAGGCCAACGACTACAACAGCCTCGGCGGCATGGGCACGTGGGCGGCATACGTCGCCTTCACCAAGATCGCCGAGACGATCGACGGTGACATCACCGCCGAGTCGTTCTACAACGCGGCCAACACGACGTCGAGCCTCGACCTCGGTGGCATGGTGCCGGTCCTCGACTTCACCAAGGAGTGGACCGACGGCCTCGAGGGCTACAACCGCCTGTTCAACCGCAGCGTGGTGTTCAGCAAGCTCGAGAACGGCAAGGTGGTGCCGCTGACGACCGAGTTCGAGGACGTCAGCAACCTGGCGATGGGAATCGCCCCCTGAGTCACGCCGACGGTGCGGGCGGTGCCAG
>JBMSSR010000036.1:0-15695 GCA_049424465.1 Ilumatobacteraceae bacterium | reverse complement strand
TTCCGATTGCCTCACCACCTACTCGATTAAGTTTTTCATATTTATTTGGCCCGTCGACGCGAGGTCGGTCACGACCGGAGCGTTGTCCAAGCGGTGACCCAGTCGGTGTAGGGCACGCACGTCACGTCCGTGCGCCCGTCGAGGCACGCCTCGGTGGCCGTCTGCCAGTACCAGACGTCGGTCCAGTAGTCGTCCTCCTCGGCATGGAACGTGGCGCAGTGCTCGGCCATGCCGTCGAGGGCGCACGACTTCGCGTTGCTCGGTGCCTCACCGAACCACACCGCCACCTGCGAGTTCGCCCACGGCGACGCGATCCAGTCCATCCACAGCTTCATGCAGTTCGGGTTCGCCGCCTTGGAGGACAGCATCCACGTGTCGGACCACCCGGTCGCGCCCTCGACGGGCTTGACCGCGTCGATCTTGGCCCCATTGGCCTGCGCCAGGTTGACGATGACCTGCCACGTCGTGCCGGCCAGCACGTCGCCGTTCTCGAGCGACGCCTGCTGCACCGTGTAGTCGGCCCAGTACTGGCTCGTCAGCGCCTTCTGCTGCTCGAGCAGCGCCACGGCCGCGTCGAACTGGGCCTGGTCGAGCGCGTACGGGTTGGTGATGCCGAGGTCGGGCTGCGTCGCCATCAGGTACAGCGCCGCGTCGGCGATGTAGATGGGACTGTCGTAGACCGACACGGCCCCGTCAGCCGCCGAGCCGGGCTCGAACATCACGCCCCACGAGTCGGGGGCAGCATCGGCGAATGCCTCGGTGTTGTACACGAGCAGGTTGGCGCCGCGGCCGTGCGGGATGCCGTACGGCGTGCCGTCCTGCGAGTTCCAGGGCTGCAACTTGAGACCGTCGAAGACGTCGGCGTAGCTCGGGTACTCGGCCGGGTCGATCGCGACCACCTCGCCACCCGACATGAGCCGCTGCGTCGCATCACCCGATGCCGACACGCCGTCGTACTCGCCGCTCTGCATCAGCTGCACCATCTCGTCACTCGTACCACCGGTCTTCACGTTGACCTGGCAGCTGGTGATGGTCTCGAACGGCGTGACCCAGTCGTACGCCGGATCGGTCGAGCCGTCCTCGGCGTAACCGGCCCAGGCCACGAGGTTGACCTGGCCCTCGGCGCCGGCGAGCACGTCCGGGTTCGGCGTCCACTGGTAGTCGACCTCGCCCTCCCCGGTGGTGCCGGGTGCCTCGGTCGTGACGGTGGTGTCGCCCGAGCCCTCGGTCGTACTCGTGGTCTCGTCGCCACTGCTGCACGCAGCCACGACGAGCGCCAGCGACGCGACGAGCGCCGCCACACTTCGTTGCTTCCTCATTGGTCTCCCCCTTCAGAGGTGTTGGTGTCTGCGACGGTGAAGGCCGCTGCTCGCGGCCATGACAGCCGGATCGGTGATCCGGCTGCCACGCCACCGTGACCGTCGCTCGGCACGGTGGCGAGAATGGTGGAGCCGTCGTCGAGCGCCACGCGGACGCGGCACTCGGACCCCAGGTACTGCACGTCGGCGACACTGCCGTCGACGACAACCTCGTCGGCGCCGGTGGGTGCACCGGCGGCCAGTACACGGATCCGCTCGGGCCGCACCGAGTGCAGCGACGAAGCACCGAGCACGCGCGCCGACAACGAGGCCGACAGCACGTTGCTGGCGCCGACGAACCCGGCGACGAACGAGGTCGCCGGCGACTCGTAGACCTCGCGGGGCGTGCCGACCTGTTCGATGCGGCCGTGGTTGAAGACCGCGAGACGGCTGCTCATGCTGAGCGCCTCACCCTGGTCGTGCGTGACGAACACGAACGTGATGCCGACGTCGCGCTGGATGGCCCGCAATTCGATCTGCATCTCCTCGCGCAACTTGAGGTCGAGTGCGCCGAGCGGCTCGTCGAGCAGCAGCACCTTGGGACGGTTGACCAGCGCACGAGCGAGGGCCACCCGCTGGCGCTGGCCACCGCTGAGCTGCGACGGCCGGCGTGACCCGTACCCATCGAGCCTGACCTTGGCGAGCATCTCGTGCGCCCGGTCGCGGCGCTCGACTCGCCCGACCCTCCGGACCCGCAAGCCGTACTCGACGTTCTCGGCCACGGTCATGTGCGGGAAGAGCGCGTAGTCCTGGAACACCGTGTTGACGTCGCGGTCGTACGGCGCCAGCGACGTCACGTCGACACCGCCGAGCAGGATCGCCCCGGCGGTGGGCTGCTCGAACCCCGCGATCATGCGCAACACCGTGGTCTTCCCGCTGCCACTGGGGCCGAGCAGCGAGAAGAACTCGCCCTCACCGATCTCGAGGTCGACACCGTCGACGGCGGTGACGTCGTGCTGCCCGGTCCCGAACGACTTGCGCAGGCCGACGAGTTGAATGGCCGGGGACATCGTGAGGAGGCTAGTCGCGGCCTTCGGGCGCCTGCGTGAGCCTGCGCGGCACTCGTCGACGGGCGCACATGGCGTCGCCGCCGATGGCTCAGGCGGTGGCCGCTGCCCGCTCGACGATGACCTTCGACGACCCGCCCGGCTGCATGCTGACGCCGAGCAGGCTGTCGCCAGCCTCCATCGTGCGCTTCTGGTGGCTCACGATGATGAGTTGCGCCTCTCGGCGGAACTCGTTGATGAGCCCGAGGAAGCGATGCAGGTTGACCTCGTCGAGCGCGGCCTCGACCTCGTCCATGACGTAGAAGGGCGAGGGCCGGCTGCGGAACACGGCGAACAGGTACGCCAGCGCCGTCAGGCTGCGCTCGCCGCCCGAGAGCAGCGACAGCTTCTTGACGTTCTTGCCGCTGGGCTTGGCCTCGACCTCGATGCCCGTGTTGAGCAGATCGTCGGGGTTGGTCAGCACCAGGGCGCCAGTACCGCCGGGGAACAGGGTGCTGAAGAGCGACGCGAAGTGCGAGCTGACGTCGGCGAACGCAGCAGCGAACACGGTCTGGATCTCGAGGTCGACGGCCTTGATGACCCGCAGCAGGTCGCGGCGGGTGTTGCGCACGTCCTCGAGCTGCTCCTCGAGGAAGCGGTGGCGCTCCTGCAGCTCGTTGAACTCCTCGAGCGCCAGCGGGTTGATGGGGCCCATGAGTCGCAACTCGCGCTCGAGGTCACGCACGCGTCCGCTGGCCGTGACACCCTCGGCGAGCGCCGGCTGCTCGGCGGCCTCGGCGACGTCCGGGTCGAGGTCGTGGTCGCGGCGCAGCGCCTCGACCGCACCCTCGAGCCGGGTCTTCACCTCGGCCTCGTCGACCTCGAGCCGACGGCTGCGCTCGCGCAGGTCGTCGAGTTCCTGCTCGGCGGCCACGCGGCGGCGCCGCAGGCCCTCGAGGCGCGTCGCGATCGCGCGCACCTCGTCGCTCTGGCGACGGCGCAGCTCGAGCAGTTCGTTGTGCCGCACCTCGATCGCCATTCGATGACGGTCGACCAGCGCAGCGAGGCGCTCGACGGCGACGAGGCTGCGCTCGACCGCACGGCGGCGCTCGGCGGCCTCGGCGCGGGCGACTGCGTCAGCCTCGAGGCGTCGCTCGGTCTCGGCGAGGCGGCGCTCGACGAAGTCCTTGCGCTCGAGCAGTCCGGCATTGCGCACCTCGAGGTCCTGACGACGGCCGGCGAGCAGCGCCGCCTGCGCATCGAGTCGGGCACGGGCCTCGCCGCGGGCCTTGGCGGCTGCCGCCTCGGCCGCCTCGTCGGCCTCGAGTGCGGGGATGAGCGCCTCGAGCTCGGCGATGCGCGCCCGCTCGCGGGCGACCCGCTCGTCGGACTCGGCGAGCGACCGCTCGAGGGTGTCGACCTCGGCCTGCGCGTCGCGACGCTCGGACTGCGATCGCGACAGGGCCTCGCTGTTGGCGGAGAACGTGGCGTCGTGGGCATCGAGCGCTCGACCGAGCTCGTGCTCGCGCTGACGGGCATCGAGCAGTTCGGCCTTGGCAGCGGCGAGCGACTCGTCCAGTCGCGCCAGCTCGGCGCCGGCGAGCGTGGCGCGCTCCTGCGCCTCCTCGAGCGCGGCCGCAGTTGCGCCGCCGCCTGCACCGCCGATTCGCCAGCCGGACGGTCCGAACCGGTCACCACCGGCCGTCACGACGACGGCCCAGGGTGACGACAGCGCCAGGTCGACCGCGTCGGACCACGAGTCGACTCGCACTGCAGTGCCGAGGACTGCATCGAGCAGCGCCGGAACACCGTCGTGACGGCTGCGCACGTGCGGCCGGACGGCCTCTCCCCCGGCGGGTCGCGTGACGCCGGGGGCGGGCGCGGCGCCGAGCGCGAGCACGGCACCCTGCACGTTGTTGGCCTGCAACGACGAGAGCGCAGCGCGCGCGGTCGCGGGCGACGACACGACGACCGCCTGCAGCGCCTCGCCGAGCGCCGCCTCGACGGCGACCTCCCAGCCCTCGTCGATCTCGATGACGTCGAGCAGGGTGCCGAGCACGCCGTCGACGCCCGCGAGGTGCGCCGCACCCGCACGCGCACGGGCACTCTCGAGTGCGAGGAACAGCGCCTCGGAGCGGGCAGACCAGCGCGAACTCTCCTCGGCGGCCTCCTGCCGGCTGGCGAGCAGCGAGTCGTGTGCTGCCTCGGCCGCGATGCGCCGGGCCTCGGCGGCCTCGACGTTGGTCACCAATCCGGTCTCGGCCGACTGCGCCTGCTCGACCTCGGCGCGGAGACGCTCGATCTCGGCGTCGAGTCGCGCCGCGCGCTGCTGCAGGTTCTCGAGACGACCGCGCTGGCGCCGTACCTCGCCCTCGGACCGCTCGACACCCGTGCGCATGCTGCGCAGCTCGCCACGTACCTCGGCCGCGGCGCTGGCGGCCGTGGTCGACGCACCGACGTTGTCGATCGTGGCGAGGGTGTCGCGGCGCTGCTCGGCGAACTCGGTCTCCTCGGCGGCAAGTGCCTCGGCCTCGGGGCCGAGTGCGGCCATGTCGGACTCGACGGACACGAGCTCGTCGCGAAGTCGCTGCGCGTCGGCCTCGAGATTGGCCACGACGCCGCTGTCCATCAACTGTCCGCGGTCGCGTTCCATCGATCGCCGCCGCTCGACGAGCACCGCCGACAGGCCGCGCGACCGCTCGCGCAGTTGCTCGACGCGCACCATCTCGTCGCTGAGGTCGGTGTCGCCTCGCGCCGTGAGCTCGGCCTCGGCGACACCCACTGCCTGCTCGAGCTCGGTGAGCTCGGTGCGCAGACGCGCCTCTGACTCGGCGATGCGTACGCGATCGGTCGCGATCGACGACAGGCGCGAGCGCTGGGCGGCGATGTCGCGACCGGCGACGTAGATGCGCAGTGCGTCGAGCTCGGCAACCAGGTCACCGTGTCGGCGCGCCGCCTCGGCCTGGCGCTCGAGGGGGCGCAGCTGGCGGCGCACCTCGCGCAACAGGTCCTGCACGCGGGTGAGGCTGGACTCGGTGGCGTCGAGCCGCCGCTCGGCCTTCTCCTTGCGCTTACGGAACTTCAGCACGCCGGCGGCTTCCTCGATGATCGCCCGGCGCTCCTCGGGGCGGGCGTTGAGCACCCCGTCGATCTGGCCCTGGCTGACGATGACGTGCTGCTGACGACCGACACCTGCGTCGCTGAGCAGTTCCTGTACATCGAGCAACCGGCACGGTGCGCCGTTGATCGCGTACTCGCTCTCGCCCGTGCGGAAGAGGATGCGGCTGATCGTCACCTCGGTGAACTCGATCGGCAGCAGGCCGGCCGAGTTGTCGAGCGTGAGCATCACCTCGGCGCGGCCGAGGGCAGGGCGCTTGGCGGTGCCGGCGAAGATGACGTCGTCCATCTTCTGGCTGCGCACCGAACTGGGGGCCTGGGCGCCGAGCACCCACGCGACGGCGTCGACGACGTTCGACTTGCCCGACCCGTTCGGCCCGACGACCACGGTGACACCGGGCTCGAGCTGCATCGTCGTCGAGTCGGCGAACGACTTGAATCCTTTGAGGGTGAGGGCTTTCAGGAACACAGCGCGCCGACCCTACACGCCCTCCCGCGGGGCCCCCAACCGGTGTCCGACCGGTCCGCGGCCGAGCCGCCGGGCACTCCGCCGGCGCCGTGCAGGGCGCCGTTCAGCGCTGGCAGCGGGGGCAGAAACAGGTGCTGCGCCCGGCCGAGACGATGCGCACGATGCGGCTTCGGCCACACGTCAGACACCGCTCGCCGGCCCGGTCGTAGACCCGGTGGTGGACCTGGAACCAGCCGCCGTTGCCCTCGACGTCCACGTACTGCGTGTCGGCGAGGGTGCTCCCGCCCGCCTCGATCGCCTCGTGCAGCACCGACGTCACGGACTCGGCCAGGCGGCCGAGTTCGCGGGTAGAGAGTGTGTCCGTAGTGCGCTCGGGCCGCAGGCGGGCGCGGTGCAGCGACTCGTCGGCGTAGATGTTGCCGACGCCGGCGATGACGTGCTGGTCGAGGAGCAGCGCCTTGAGTTGCCGGCGGCGGCCGGCCACGAGTGCACGGAGGTCGGCAGCCGACAGTCCGTCGACGATCGGGTCACGCCCGAGCCTCGACAGCTCGGGGAGTTCGGCGGCGGCGTTGGCCGGGTCGTACACCACCATCTCGCCGAAGGTGCGCGGGTCGACGAACCAGAGCTCCTCGGCGGGTCGACCGGCACCGGGCGCGAGGTGCGCCACGACGTGCGTGTGCGGCAGCCGCTCGGCGCCCGACGGCACCGTCAGCAGCCGGCCACTCATCCGCAGGTGCACCATCAGCGCGTCACCACTGTCGAGCGGGCACAGCAGGTACTTGCCGCGACGGTTCGCGGCCTCGACCACCGTGCCGGTGAGCCCGTCGATCAGCGCCTCGCGCGAGGTCCGGCGCACGGTTCGCTCGCGGCCGACCTCGACGAGGTCGATACGCCGCCCGACCACGGTGCGCTCGACACCGCGCCGGACAGTCTCGACCTCGGGCAACTCGGGCATCGCGGCTCAGCCCCGGTCGGCGGCCGCAGCGTCGAGCCGCTGGACCAGCACGGCACACGCCTCTTCGGCCGCCAACTGCTCGGCTGCCTTCTTCGAGCGACCGCTGCCCTGTCCCACGGATTCGCCAGCGACCACGACCGTTGCGGTGAAGAGCTTGTCGTGATCGGGGCCGGACTCGGTGACCACGTAGACGGGGGCCGTGTCGGCGATGCGCACCACGAGTTCCTGCAACTGGGTCTTGTGGTCGAGACGGTCGAGCTGCTCGACCGACACCTCCATACGGGGGCCGAGCAGCTGCTCGATCACCCGGTAGGCGACGTCCGCGCCACCGTCGAGGTACACGGCGCCGAGCACCGCCTCGAGCGCGTCGCTGAGGATGCTCGGCTTGTGCCGGCCCCCGGCCGCTGACTCACCCTTGCCCAGCAGCAGGTGCTCGCCGATGCCGAGCTCGACGGCGATCTCGGCGAGTGCGCCGGCATTGACGAGGCTCTTGCGCAGGTCGGTGAGCTTGCCCTCGGCGAGGTCGGCGTGGCGACGGTACGACACATCCGCGACGACCCAGCCGAGCACGGCATCGCCGAGGAACTCGAGGCGTTCATTGCTCGCCTCACCCGGCTGCTCGGCGCACCAGCTGCGGTGCGCCATCGCGACGCGCAGCAGTGACTCGTCGGCGAACCGGTAGCCGATGGCGTCCTGCAGTGACGCGAGGGCTGCCATCGGCGCGTCGGGGTCAGCGACCGGCGATGCGGTCGTACACGTAGTCGACCGCGTCGCGGACGGTCTTCAGCTCGGCGAGGTCCTCGTCCTCGATGCGCAGGCTGATGCTGCGCTCGCCGAGTTCCTTCTCGAGGTCCTCGACCAGCTCGAGCAGGTCGAGCGACGCAGCACCGAGATCGTCGGTGAACGAGTGCCCCTCCGCGATGCCGGACGGTTCGACACCGAGGATGTCGGCGAGGATGTTGCGAACCATCTCGAGCACCTCGGCGCGGCTCAGCGGACCGTGTTCGACGTGGGTTTCGGCAGGCACCGGTTGCTCCTCGGACGGATGAGGCGCACCCACAGCGGGCGCGCACTGACGACCCGTGAGCGTAGTGCGCCGCTCAGTCGGCGGTGGCGAACGCCGCCGTGATCTCTGCCACCAGGCCACGCTCGGCCATCTCGTGACCGAGCGCGATGGCGTTGCGCATCGCTGTCGGCCCGGACGAGCCGTGGCTGATGATGCACACCCCGTCGACGCCGAGGAGTACCGCACCGCCGTACGTATCCGGGCTCATCTGCGTGTGCAGTGGCAACAGCGCCGGCAGCAGCGCGTCGGCGTGCGGCTTGTACGCCGGGTCGGCGCCGAATGACTCGAGCAGCGCGGCGAACAGTGCCTTCAGGCCGCCCTCGAGCGTCTTGAGCGCCACGTTGCCGGTGAACCCGTCGGTGACGATGACATCGGCGGTCTTGCGCATCAGGTCGCGACCCTCGACGTTGCCGATGAAGTCGATCCCTGACGCCGCCGCCAGCAGTTCGAACGCCTGCTTGCGCAGCGAGTCGCCCTTGCCCGGTTCCTCGCCGATGTTGAGCAACCCGACCTTCGGGCGCTCGATGTCGAAGCGGTGACGTGCGTAGATCGAGCCCATCGTCGCGAACTGCACGAGCCACTCGGCCTGCACCTCGGCGTTGGCACCCGCGTCGAGCATGATGTTGGGCAGATGCCCCGGTACCGGGATGGGCGTGGCGATCGCCGGACGGTCGACGCCGCGGACACGGCCCATACGGAGCAGCGCAGAGGCCATCGTGGCGCCGGTGTTGCCCGCCGACACCATGGCGCAGGCGGCGCCGTCGCGCACGGCCTCGGCGGCACGGACGAGGGTCGAGTCCTTCTTGGTGCGGACGCCCTTGACGGGGTCGTCGTCCATCGCGATGACCTCGCTGGCGGTGAGCACCGGCAGGTCGTCGTAGCCGTCGAGCGCCTCGGGGCCGACGAGCAGCACAGGAATGCCGTCGGCGACGGCCTGATGCACCCCGGCGAGGATGTCGCCCGGGGCGCGGTCTCCACCCATCACATCGACGGCGACGGGGAGCATGGTGAACGGAGTCCCGCTCGGTGGCGTCAGCCGACGGAGATGACTTCGCGGTCCTTGTACCAGCCGCAGCTCGGGCACACGACGTGCGGGAGCTTGGCGGCGGCGCAGCGCGGGCAGAGGCTGCGCGACGGCGCGGCGAGGCGCCAGTTGCCGGCGCGACGGCTGCGGGTCTTCGACTTCGACTTCTTCTTCTTGGGAACAGCCATGATGACTCCAAGGACGGCGAGGGCGGAACCCCCGAGACAAGGCTGGGCAAGGCTAGCGGCGCCCCGCCCGAACTCGCTACCCCACCGCGCCGAGCACGGCGGACGAGGTCAGTCGCCCCGGGGCAGGTCGCGGAGTTGGTCGAGGGCCGACCACCGGTCGTCGGCGGGGGCCGGCGTGCAGTCGCACCCGCCCTCGTTCCGGTTGATGCCGCACGACGGGCACAACCCGGCGCAGTCGGGACGGCACAACGGCGTGGCCGGGGCGTCGAGCAGGACGAGCTCGCGGACCACCGGCCGGAGGTCGAGTTGCTCGCCGACGATCTCGAACGCGTCGGGATCGGTCACGACCCGTTGGTACAGCTCGTGGACCTCGCTGTGGGTGACGCCACCGGTCGGCGCGAGACAGCGGCGGCAGGTGCCCTGCCACGGCACGTCGAGCGCACCGTCCACCACGATGCCGTCGCTCAGCGACTCGAGCCGGAGGTGCACCGAGACGTCGGTCGCGACGGCGAAGCGGTCGTCGTCGCGGACCTCGAGCGAGTCGAGCGGGACGACGAGGTCGAGCACCTTGTCGGTGCCGGGACGCCGCAGCAACTCTGCAGCGTTGACGACCAGCGGGTCGGGCATGGTGGCAGCGCCGCGGTCAGCGGTCCTGGTCGAAGAAGCCGACCGCCGCCTCGTCGCGCTCGAGCCCGGCGCGCTGGTCGCCACGGTCGGGACGCGCCTGCGCCATCGGCTCGGGCGCCTGGTCGCCGATGCTGAGCTTGGAGCGACCGGCCTGCACCGTGCGGCTGAGCTTGTCGAGGAGGATCTCGAAACTGGCGAGGCGCTGGTCGAGGAAGTCCTCGGTCTCGTGGCGGAGGCGGCGCGCATCGGACTCGGCGGCCTCGACCACCTGTCGGGCGCGTTGCTCGGCGGCGCGCACGACCTCGGTGCGCTGGACCATCCGCTCGGCCTGGACACGAGCGGCCTCGAGCAGCTCGTCGGCCTCGCGCCGCGTCTTGGCCACGAACTCCTGGCGCTCCTTGATCATCCACCGGGCGTGACGCATCTCCTCGGGGAGGCGGTGCAGACACTCCTCGAGCAGCTCGATGATCTCGTCGCGATCGATGCGCGGCGACGACGACAACGGCATCGTCGGTGCGGTGGCGATGACCTCGATGATGCGGCGGAGCAGGGCCTCGGCGTCGCCGACGTAGCCGTTGGTCGAACGCACGAATGCGTCGGAGTCCTCGTAGCGCTCCTCGGCATACGGCTGGTCGTAGCCCTCGTCGAAGCCCTCGTCGAGCTCGTCACCCCACGCGTCGTGGGTGGCCTGGCCTCGGAAACGGTCGTCGTAGCTCATCGGTGCTCCGTCGGGTGGCGGCGCGTCAGCGACGCTCGGGTGTGGACTTGGGCGGGAACAGTCGACCGAGCTCGGCGGCGACCGGGGCCGGGACGAGCGACGTGACGTCGCCGCCATAGGTGGCGATCTCGCGGATGAACCGGCTGCTGATGCTGACCAGGCTCGGGTTGCACGGCAGGTACACGGTTCGCACGCCGCTGACGGCATGGTTGGTGTGTGCCATCTGCTGTTCGACCTCGAAGTCGCCGCCGGTGCGCAGCCCCTTCACGATGAAGGCCGCCTTCACCTGCTTGACCGCGTCGACGGCAAGACCCTCGAACGCCATCACCTTGACCGACGGCAGGTACGAGATGCTGGCCTTGATCATCGCCGTGCGCTGTTCGAGCGTGAACATGCCACTCGGCTTGGTGGGGTTGTGCATCACACCGACGATCACCCTGCCGAACAGCGCGACCGACTGCTCGATCACGTCGACGTGGCCGAGGTGCAGCGGGTCGAAACTGCCGGGGTACAGCACGGTTGCCATGGCCCGACCACGTTACAGCCTGATGACAGGCACGGGTCGGCCGCGTCGCCCGACGACCACGGTCGTCATCGCTCGAGCAGCGTCACCCACGTGCGGCCGTACCGGCGGGCCCGCACCTGGGTCCAGCCGACGGGGGCGTCGACAGGGTCGTCGGCCTCGGCCACGACGAGACCACAGTCGTGCACGAGCCCGAGCAGGGTGTGCCACGCCTCGAAACTGTACGGCGGGTCGACGAACGCGATGTCGATGCCACGCATGGCGGGCACCCAGGCCATGACGTCGGTGGCGTGCACGGTGCACCGGGGGGCGAGATCGAGTGCGTCGATGTTGGCGCGCAGCGCCGCCAGCGCCGCCCGGTCGCGTTCGACGAACGTGCAGTGCACGGCGCCCCTGCTGAGCGCCTCGATGCCGAGGGCGCCCGAACCGGCGAACAGATCGGCGACGACGGCACCCTCGAGCACGCCCATGCTCTGCAGCGAGTTGAAGACCGCCTGGCGCACCTTGTCGGTGGTGGGCCGGGTGGCGGTCCCGGCAGGGGCCTGCAGTTTCCGACCGCCGAATTCGCCCGCTACGACACGCACGGCGACCACACTACGGGTGTGCTCGAACCCGAGGCCATGATCATGTGTGTCGACTGCGGCGGCAGGTGCCACCTGCTCACCCCGCCACGCGAGGACGGCGAATGGCTGCCCGGCGACATCGTGGCGTATCGGTGCGAGGACTGCCGGGACCGGTGGGACCTCGTGCTGCCCGACGAGGACGACGGACCCGACGACGCCGCCTGACGCACGGCGCCGATGTCGCTATCCCTTGAGGAGGAACTCCTCGTCCTGGGCGGAGAACAGCAGGCGCAGTTCGTCGCGCAGCACCGGGTTGCCGTCGAGCACCGGATCGGCGTCGACGATCTCGAAGGCGACCTCGCGCGCCCGCCCCACGAGTTCGCGGTCGCGGCGCAACGACGCCAGCTTGAGGTCGCTGCGACCCTTCTGCGCGGTGTTCATGATCGTGCCCTCACCACGCAGGTCGAGGTCGACCTCGGCGAGCTCGAACCCGTCGGTGGTCGCCACCAGCGCCTCGACGCGCGGGTTGCCACCCTCGACCTGCTGGGTGACGAGCCAGCACGACGACTCGTGCCGACCGCGCCCGACACGGCCGCGCAACTGGTGCAGCTGTGCGATGCCGAACCGGTCGGCATCGAGCACGACCATCACGGTGGCGTTGGGCACGTCGACGCCGACCTCGATGACGGTGGTGGCCACGAGCACGTCGAGGGCGCCGACGCGGAACTGCTCCATCACGGCTTCCTTGTCGGCCGCCGGCAGGCGACCGTGCAGCAGTCCGAGGCGCAGGTCGGCGAGCTCGCCTGCCCGCAGCCGGTCGAACGTCTCCTGCGCGCTCGCGACCTCGAGCTTGTCGCTCTCGTCGATGAGCGGGCAGACCACGTAGGCCTGCCGCCCGGCTGCCACCTCGTCGCGCACCTCCGACCACGCGGCCTGCTCCATGAGCGGGCCGTTCGCCCACGCAGTGCGGATGGGTGTGCGCCCCGGCGGCAGTTCGTCGAGGACGCTGACGTCGAGGTCGCCGTACACCGTCATCGCCGCCGTGCGCGGAATGGGGGTGGCCGTCATGACGAGCACGTCGGGCACCGAGCCGCCGTCGGCCTTCTGGCGCAGGGCAGCGCGCTGCTCGACGCCGAACCGGTGCTGCTCGTCGACCACGACCACACCGAGGCTGGCGAACTGGACACCCTCCTGGATGAGGGCGTGCGTGCCGATGACGATGTCGACCGTGCCGTCGGCGAGGCCCGCCAGCACATCACGGCGCTCGTTGCCGGTGACGCGATTGGTGAGCAGTTCGATGCGCAGCGGCCGGTCGCCGAACAGATTGTCGTCGTCGGGCACCGTGACGCCGTCGAGCAACCGGCGCACACCGCTCGCATGCTGCTCGGCGAGCACCTCGGTGGGTGCCATCAGCGCCCCTTGGTGTCCGCCCTGCACCGCCACCAGCAGCGAACTGACGGCCACCACGGTCTTGCCGGCACCGACATCACCCTGCAGCAGGCGGTGCATCGGGTGCGGGGCGGCGAGGTCGGCCTCGATCTCGGCGACTGCGCGTTGCTGCGCGCCGGTGAGCGGATACGGCAGCGCGTCACGGAACCGTCCGACAAGTGCACCATCGACCTGGTGCCGGATGCCACGTGCCTCGCGCTCGACCGCCCGCTTGCGCAGCACGAGCACCAGTTGCACGCGCAGCAGCTCGTCGAACGCAAGGCGCCGGCGCGCCTCGTGCGCCTCGTGCATCGACTCCGGCAGGTGAATGCGGCGCATCGCCGAGTGTCGGTCAGCGAGACCGAGTCGCTGCAGGGCCCCGGACGGCACGGGGTCTGCAATCGTTCGCTGCTCGCAGCGTCCGAGCGCCTCCTCGACCCACCCCGCGATCTCCCAGGTGCTCAGCGCCACCTTCTCGCTCTGCGGGTAGATCGGCACGATGCGACCGGTACGGTCGCCGATGAGGTCGACGACCGGGTTCGACATCTGCAGGCCTCCCCGGTACATCTCGGGCTTGCCGAACAGGGCCACCTGGAGGCCCTCGCGGAGCTGGCGCTCACGCCACGGCTGGTTGAAGAACACCACGTGGAACCGGCCGCTGCCATCGCCGACGACCGCCTCGACGATGACCCGACGGTTTCGTGCCGTCCGCTTGGTGACGCTGCGCACCGTCACCAACACGAGTGCCTCGTCACCGGCGACGAGGTCGCTGACCCGGCACTCGTTGGTACGGTCGACGAAGCGGCGCGGGTAGGTGCTGAGCAGGTCGAGCACCGTCTCGATGCCGAACTCGCGCAGCGCTGCGAGCTTCTTGTCGCCCACGCCGCGCAGTCGGTCGACGGGGATCTCCGCCAGGTCGCGCAGCGTGAGTGCCGTCATTCGACGCCGAACAGGTACGGGTACAGCGGCTGGGCGCCGACGTGCACCTCGACCTGCGCACCGGGACGGTGCTCGTCGATCCACGACCGCACGAGGTCGGTGGTGCCGGGTCGGGCGTCGACACCCTCGATGACGGTGACGATCTCGGAGGCCGGGCCCACGATGCGCTCGAGCAGTGCGACCACTGCACCGTCGACCGTGCCGCTGATGGCCACGATGCCCTTGGCCCCGTCGTGCGTCGAACCGCCGGCGATGCCGATCCAGTCGCCGTCGTTGACAGCCCCGGCGGGGGTGTTGGAGCTGCGCACTGCGCGCGTCACCTCGCCCGTTGCGACACCAGCGCGTGCCTGTCCCATCTCGCTCGCGTTGGCTGCGGCACCGGACTCGGGGTCGTACACGACGAGCGCTGCGAGCGCCTCGACCATCGACGTGGTGGGCACCACGACAACCGTCTTGGTCGTCAGGGACGCGAGTTGCTCGGCGACCGGGATGATGTTCTTGTTGTTGGGCAGCACGACGACCTGTGACGCGTTGCAGGCCTCGACCGCATCGAGCAGCTCGGACGTGCTGGGGTTGAGTGTCTGGCCGCCGGTGACCACCGCCTGCACGCCGAGCGCGCCGAACAGTTCGCCGAGCCCGGGACCGCTCGCGACCGCGACGACTGCGCAGGTGACCGGCGGCAGGCCCGCACCGGGCCGCGGGGTGACGGCCGAGTGGCCGCCGTGCAGGGCGGCCTCGCGCAGGTGGTGCTCGTCGGCCACCTCCTCGAAGAGGTCGGTGACGCGGATCTGGCGCGGACGGCCGCCGAGGTCGAGGGCGACCTCGACCGCAGCCCCGATGTCGTTCGTGTGGACGTGGCAGTTCCAGATGCCGTCACCGCCGACCACGACGATCGAGTCGCCGATGGCACCCCAGCCCTCCTTGAACGACTGGATGCGCTCGTCGGGCAGGTCGAGGAAGTACATGACCTCGTAGCGCAGTTCGCTGACGTCGACGCCGCCGTCGGCAGCGTGTCGATGGGCCGCCGCCTCGAGCTGCTCGGCGCTCGGCCCGTCGATCTCGACGGGCTCGGACAGCGGTTCGCCGTCGACCACGTGCAGCGCCGAGTCGAGCAGCAGCAGGAACCCGGCGCCACCGGCGTCGACGACACCGGCGTCCTTCAGCACGGGCAGCATCTCGGGCGTTCGGTCGAGCGCACGTCGACCTGCCGCCTGGGCGGCGCGCAGCACGCCGGCGAGCGTCTCGCCGCGCTCGGCTGCCTCGTGCGCAGCATCGGCCGACTCGCGCACCACGGTGAGGATCGTGCCCTCGATGGGCTTGAGCACTGCTTGGTAGGCGGCAGCACTGGCGGCCTTGAGCGCCTCGGCAACCTTGGGCGCGGTGGCCTCCTTGGCGTCCTTGAGGGTCGACGACAGACCGCGGAGGATCTGGCTGAGGATGACGCCGCTGTTGCCACGGGCGCCCATGAGGCTGCCGTGGCTGATGGCGTCACACGTGGGGTCGAGCCCCTCCGGCGCCTTCTCGAGCTCGGCCACGACCGCGTCGAGCGTCCGCGCCATGTTGGTGCCGGTGTCACCGTCGGGGACCGGGTAGACGTTGAGCCGGTTGATGCCGGGGGCGTGCGCACGCATCTGGTCCCGGAACGTGATGAGCGTGTGCCGCAGCGCGTCGGGGCTGAGGCGGTCGAGGGTGCGCACGCCGCCACACTAGTGAGCAGGCCCGGGGGGCGGGGGG
>JBMSSR010000035.1:0-15994 GCA_049424465.1 Ilumatobacteraceae bacterium | reverse complement strand
TTCGTGGCGCTCACCAAGCCGCGCATCATCGAGCTGCTGCTCATCACCACCGTGCCCACCATGGTGCTGGCCGCCGAGGGGTGGCCGCGGACGTCGCTCGTGCTCATCACCCTGCTCGGGGGGACGCTGGCCGCCGGGGGTGCGAACGCCATCAACATGGTGGTCGACCGCGACATCGACCGCCTGATGCCGCGCACCCAGGGCCGCCCGCTCGTGACCGGACTCGTCGCGCCGCGCGAGGCGCTGGTGTTCGCACTCACCCTCGAGGTGCTGGCGTTCGCCGTGCTGTGGCGGTGGGCCAACTTCCTTGCTGCTGTGCTGGCACTGTCGGCCACGCTCTTCTACGTCTTCGTCTACACGATGTGGCTGAAGCGGACCAGCACGCAGAACATCGTCATCGGCGGTGCCGCAGGTGCGGTGCCGGTGCTCGTCGGGTGGGCGGCGGTGCGCAACGACGTCGCGTGGACGCCGGTGGTGCTGTTCGTCGTGATGTTCCTGTGGACCCCGCCGCACTTCTGGGCGCTGGCCATCCGGTACGCCGACGACTACCGCGCTGCCAGCGTGCCGATGCTGCCGGCGGTGGCCCCGGCCTCCGTGACCGTGCGCAAGATGGTGCTGTACACGGCAGTCATGGTGGCGGGCACGCTCGTGCTGTGGCCGGTCGCCGGACTCGGGCTGGTGTACGGCGTGGCGGCAGTGGTGCTCGGGGGACTGTTCCTGTGGGGCACGATCGACCTCGGTCGCGACCCCTCCGAGGCCCGGTCGATGCGGGTCTTCGGCTACTCGATCACCTATGTCACGCTGCTGTTCGGGGCGCTCACGGTCGACGTCCTGGTGCGCCACGGCTTCGTCGCGGCCCACGGTGGCTGACACCGTCGCCAGCGGTTCGCGTGGCGGCCGGGGTGTGACCTCTGGCGCCGGTGTCGGACTGCCCTCGGCCATCCGACGAGAGGATTTCCCGCCAGAGCGCGCCCTGTGGGTAATGTCGCACCTGACATTCTCCACCGACCTGTCAGCAACGGGTCCCGCCGTGCGCGCACCCGAGACGAAACGAGTTCGCTGCCAATGACTGCCATCGATACCCACGCACCCAGCGCCGCCTCGTCCGGCGCCGGCCTTGCGGGCGTCGCCGAGTGGGTCACCACCACCGACCACAAGCGCATCGGTCGCCTCTTCATCGGGGTGTCCGGCCTGCTCCTCATCGTGTCGACGGCCGTGGCGGCGCTGCTGTCGCTCGAGCGCGTCGACATCGACCGTCAGCTGGTCGACATCGGTGCGCTCACGCAACTGTTCGCGCTCGCCCGTACAGGGATGCTGTACCTCGGTGTGGCGCCGCTCGTGCTCGGTGTGGTGCTCGCGGTCGTGCCGATGCAGGTCGGGTCGCGCTCGCTCGCGTTCCCCCGACTCGCTGCTGCCGGCTTCTGGCTGTGGCTGTTCGGCGCAGTCCTGGCGATCTACTCGGTGCTGCTCAACGGTGGCCCCGGCGGCGGCAACGCCCGGTTCGTCGACCTGTTCACGCTGTCGCTGGTGCTCGTCATCGTCGGCCTGCTCGCTGCAGCGCTGTCCGTGGTGGCCACCGTGCTCACCAGCCGGGCACCGGGCATGAACCTCCGTCGGGTGCCGTACTTCGCGTGGTCGGCGCTCGTGTCGGGGCTGATGCTGGTCGTGGCGCTGCCCGTGCTCGGCGGCCAGCTCGTCGTGCTGTACCTCGCCCACAAGTACCCGTCGCTCAGCGAGCTCAGCGGCAACCGTGCGATCGCCGACTGGGCGGCGTTCGGGTTCACGCAGCCGGCGACGTTGCTGTTCTCGCTGCCCGTGCTCGGTCAGCTGGCCGACGTGGCGGCTACCGCCACCCGCCGCCGGCTGGCGCCGCGTGGCGTGGCGCTCGGTGCGATCGCGCTCGCCGGCGCTGCAGTGTTCGCGCCGGTGCTGCAGTGGCCGGTCGTGCTGCGCCCGTTCACCGACGAGGGCGGTGCTCGCCAGTTCCTCAACGACCTGCTGCCGTTCGCCCTGGTGCACCTGCTCCCGCTGCTCGGCGTGTTCGCCGCCGTGGCGCTGGCGGCCGGCGCGCTGCGGCACAAGCCGAGCGTCTCGGCGCCGCTCGTCGGCAGTGTCCTCGGCGGACTGCTGGTGCTGCTCGCGGCGCTGGCCAGTGCCGTCAACCACCTCGGTGGTGCCGAGCTCGTCGGCACGACGTTCGAGGAAGGAGCGATGCTCGCCGTCGTCTACGGCGGTGTCGTCGCGTCGATGGGTGCCGTCGCCTACTGGGGCCCGAAGTGGTGGGGCCGCCTCATGCCGCGGACCGTCAGTGCGCTGCTCGTGCTGCTCGCCGGTGTGGGTGGTGTGCTCGCCAGCCTGCCGATGCTCGTCGCAGGGTTCCTCGACCAGCCCGGTGCAGTGTTCCCGACGGTCGAGGTCGGCTCCGATGCCGTCGTGTACTTCCCCGACGCCAGCGGCCCGCTGTCACTGCTCAACGGCGTCAGCCTCATCGGCCACCTCGCGGTGCTCGTCGCAGCAGTCGTGTTCGCCGTGGTCGCCGTCCAGGCGTTCCGCACCGGTGCGGTCGCCGGTGACGATCCGTGGGACGGCCAGACGCTCGAGTGGGCCACGCCCTCGCCGGCGCCCGCCGACAACTTCGCCGACGTTCACGTCGTCCACTCGGCCGAGCCCCTGCTCGACCTCAAGTCCCGGAGTGATGCCTGATGCACGCACTGCCCCCGGCCCCCGCCCCGGCGCCCCGTCGTCAGGTGTTCGTCGGCACGGCACTGGCCTGTGCCGCCGGCGCCTCGATGATGGGCGGCATGCTCGCCCTCTGGATGCGCTTCCGTGAGGTCGCCATCAACGGCCCCGACCACCGTTGGCTGCCGAAGGGGATCACCATCCCCGAGGTGCCGTCCAACGTCATGCTCATCGCGATGCTGCCGATCTGCGTGTTCGCGCAGTGGGCGGTCTACTCGGCCAAGCGCAACGACCGTCCGCACGCCGGTCTTGCGTTGGGTCTCGTCGGCCTGCTGGGTGTCGCCTTCATCAATGCCCAGGCGTTCATCTGGGCGACGATGGGCCTGCCCATCGCCGACGGCAGCTACAGCGTGCTGTTCTACGCGGTCACCGGCGTGATGACGGTGCTGGCGGTCATCGGTGTCACGTTCAGCGTGGTCACGGCGTTCCGCTATCTCGGCGGCCGTACGGCGGACCGCGAGCTCGTGTCGGCCCACGCTCTCTACTGGTACAGCTTCAGCGTCGTGTACTCGATGCTGTGGTTCGTCGTCTACGTGACGAAGTGACGGGGAACTCATGATCACCACCGGTTCGAAATTCTTCATCGGCGCCACCGTCGTCTCGATCGTGACGGCTGTCGTGTTCGGCATCACCACGGGCGGCCCCACCGGGTTCATGGGCACCGTCGGCCTCATCTCGACGGCGATCGTGTTCGCCTTCCTCGCGGGCATCAACCTGGCCGGTCGCGACGGCACCGTGCCGGCGTCGCAGCAGAGTGTGCAGCACAACACCGCTGCGTCGCAGCCGCCGGTCGGTCGCAGCATGTGGCCGATGGTCGCAGCACTCGGCGTGGCCGGTCTCGTCGTCGGCGTGGTCAGCCACCCGACCGTGTTCAAGGTGTCGTTCGTCGTGCTGCTCGCGGCGTTCGTCGAGTGGCTGGTGCAGGCCTGGAGCGAGCGGGCGAGCGGTGACGGCTCGTTCAACCGCACGGTGCGCAGTCGCCTGATGCACCCGCTCGAGTTCCCGGTGCTGGCCACCGTGGGCCTCGGCGCCATCATCTACGCGTTCTCGCGCATCATGCTCACCGCCAGCAAGGGCTCGGGTCGCTTCATCTTCATCGTCGTCGGCGCCATCGTCATGGCCGGCGCGTTCGTGCTGGCCGCAAAGCGGGGCGCGACACGCAAGGTCATCGCCACCTCGTGCACGCTCGGCGCCGTCGTGCTGCTCGGTGTCGGCATCGCCTCGGCGGTCGGCGGACAGCGCACCATCGAGGCCCACCCGGCGTTGACGAAGGGTGTCTGCCTCGAGGAGGTGGGCGAGGAGGAGATGGACCACGCCGACGAGAACCCCGGCACCAAGGTGTCGTCGGCAGCCGCGGTCGTCGCCAACGTCGAACTGCAGTCGAACGGCACCCTCATCGCGTGGGTCAACGGCTTCCACGGCGAGGGTGACCTGCAGCACGCCCAGTCCACCCTGCAGATCCCGCGCAGCGCCAATGTCGTGCTGCTCTTCCACAACAACTACCCCGGCGAGCACCGCCTGACTGCCCGCATGGGCACCTTCGGCACCGATCCCGAAGTGGTCGAGTGCACGGCGCGCCTC
This sequence comes from Ilumatobacteraceae bacterium, assembly GCA_049424465.1. Lineage (GTDB taxonomy): Bacteria > Actinomycetota > Acidimicrobiia > Acidimicrobiales > Ilumatobacteraceae > UBA668. The sequence continues at coordinate 11,674 of JBMSSR010000035.1, read as the reverse complement.
GGCGAGGGTGACACGGCGTACCTCGGTCTCCGTGCGGCGAAGACCAACGCGGCCAGCAGCACCGAGCTCATGCTGTTCGTGCCCGACCTGCCCGAGCAGAAGATCTCCCTGGTGGTTCCGTGATGCGGAATCGCCACTCGACGGAGCGGAGTGAAACCCCCATGAGTACCCTTCCCGTCATGCGTCGTCGTCTTGCCGCCGCACTGACCGTCCTCGCTGTGACTGCCCTGACGGGCTGTGCGAAGAACGCCCCGCAGGACCTGTTCCGTCCCGCAGGGCCCAACGCCCGCAACATCGACGAGGGCCTGGGCGGCCAGCGCTACATCTTCTACATGGCAGGTGTGGTCGCCCTGATCGTGCTCGTCGCAGTGGGCTACATCGTGGTCAAGTTCAGGGACCGCGGTCAGGACATCCCCGAGCAGACACACGGCAACCCCAAGCTCGAGATCGCCCTCACCATCCTGCCGGCGATCATCCTCGCCACGGTCGCCGTGCCGACCATCAAGAAGGTGTTCGACCTCGCCGACACCACCGACGCGGCATGCATCGTCAACGTGACGGGCCAGCAGTGGTGGTGGGAGTACGACTACCCGGCCCAGAACTGTGGCGGCATCGAGATCAGCGAGCCCATCGTCACCAGCGGCGAGATGGTGCTGCCGGTGGGGACGCCGGTGGTGCTGCGCATCACGAGCCGCGACGTCATCCACTCGTTCTGGATCCCGCGCCTCAACGGCAAGCGCGACGCGGTGCCGGGTCGTCTGCACACGCTGCGCATGGAAGCCGACGAGCCCGGCATCTACATCGGTCAGTGCACCGAGTTCTGCGGCCTCAGCCACGCTCGCATGCGCCAAGCCGTGGTCGGCCTCAGCGCCACCGACTTCCAGACGTGGGTCGACAACCAACTGGCGCCGTACTCGGCACCCGAGGCCGGCACCCTGGCCGCCACCGGTGAGGCGACGTTCATCGCCCAGTGCACGCGCTGCCACCAGGTGAACGGCCTGGTCGACGCTGACGGCAACCCGGTGCTGGCCAACCCCGACCAGAACATCGTGTCGGGTGTCGCGCCGAACCTCACCAACCTGATGACTCGCACCGGCTTCGCCGGCTTCACGTTCGACCTCGTCACCGAGGAGTGCCGTGACGAGCTCTGGAACGCCTCGCCCGACGAGTTCGGTGCGCTGTACCTGCAGGGTGTCTGGATGAACTCGCCGGCCGACGCCACGGTGCCGGTGTGCTTCGACGAGGCGGCGCTGCGCGACTGGCTGCGCAACGCACCGGCGATGAAGCCGATGTTCGTCGACCCGACCAAGCTGGCGTCGACCGGCGGCCTCTATCGCGGCATGCCTGCCCTCGGCCTGTCCGAGGCGCAGATCGACACCCTCATCGCCTATCTGCTCGAGCGGAAGTAAGGGAGCTCACCGATGGCCATCATCGAACGTCCAACGGCGACACCCGCCACGGTCGGCGCGGGGTCCTCTGCGCCCGCAGTCGTGACGCCCACTGCCGCCTACGGCATCTTCAAGCGACCGGTGCAGACCACCGGGTGGAAGTCGTGGCTCTTCACGGTCGACCACAAGAAGCTCGGCATCATGTACGGCGTCGTCGCGATGTTCTTCTTCGTGGTCGGCGGCGCCGAGGCCCTGCTCATCCGTCTGCAGCTCGCCGCACCCGACAACACGGTGCTCGACGCCAACACCTACAACCAGATGTTCACGATGCACGCCACGACGATGGTGTTCCTCTTCGTGATGCCGATGGCAGCGGCGTTCGCCAACTACTTCCTGCCGCTGCAGATCGGCGCCCGTGACGTCGCGTTCCCGCGCATCAACGCCTTCGGCTTCTGGGCGTTCCTGTTCGGCGGCATTCTGCTGAACACGTCGTGGTTCCTCGGTGGCGCGGCCGACGGTGGCTGGTTCATGTACTCGCCCAACTCGAGCGTGTTGTACTCGCCCACGCACGGCGTCGACTTCTGGGTGTTGGGTCTGCAGATCACGGGCATCGCGTCGCTGGTCGGTGCCATCAACCTGATCGTGACGGTGCTCAACATGCGTGCACCCGGCATGAAACTGATGCACATGCCGATGTTCACCTGGATGGTGCTGGTGGTGCAGTTCCTGCTCGCCTTCGCCATGCCGGTCATCACCGTGGCGCTGTTCCTGCTCAGCTTCCAGCGCAACTTCGGTGCTGCGTTCTTCGACGTCGGACAGGGTGCCGACCCGCTGCTGTGGCAGCACCTGTTCTGGATCTTCGGCCACCCCGAGGTGTACATCATCATCCTGCCGAGCTTCGGCATCATCTCCGAGGTCCTGCCGACGTTCGCCCGCAAGCCGCTGTTCGGCTACAAGTTCGTCGTCTTCTCTGGCGCAGCGATCGGTTTCGTCGGCTGGGGCGTGTGGGCCCACCACATGTTCGCCAGCGGCCTCGGCCCGGTGAGTGTGGCGGTGTTCTCGGTGGCCACGATGCTGATCGCCATCCCGACCGGCGTGAAGATCGTCAACTGGACGCTCACGCTGTGGGGCGGCAAGTTGTGGTTCTCCACGGCGATGAAGTTCTCGATCGGCGTCATCGTGCTGTTCACGATCGGTGGTGTCACCGGCGTCACGCACTCGGTCGCACCGGCCGACACGCAGCAGACCGATACGTACCACGTCGTGGGGCACTTCCACTACGTCATCGTCGGTGGTGCCGTGATGGGCCTCTTCGCCGGCTTCTACTACTGGTGGCCGAAGATGTTCGGCCGGATGCTGAACGAGAAACTCGGCAACTGGAACTTCTGGCTGATGTTCTTCGGCATCAACCTCACGTTCGGGCCGATGCACATCCTCGGCATGCAGGGTCAGCCCCGCCGCATGGTGGTGTGGCCCGACAAGATCACGGGCGACGGCTTCTTCGACCTGGCGTTCTGGAACCGGGTCGCAACGGTCGGCTCGTTCGTCATCGCGCTGGGCGTGCTGCTGTTCATCATCAATGTGTTCAAGTCCGCGAAGGGCCCCAAGGCCCCGCTCGACCCGTGGGACGCCCGCACCATCGAGTGGCTCACCACGAGCCCGCCCAAGGAGCACAACTTCGACCGCATCCCGACGGTGCACGCGCTCGACGAGTACTTCCACCGCAAGTACGAAGAGGTCGAGAACCCCGATGGCTCGCACAGCCTGCGCAAGATCCGCACGGCCGAAGAGCTGCAGGCGGAGGAAGAGTCGCACGCCGACTCGCACATCCACCTGCCGTCGCCGTCGTACTGGCCGATCGTGCTGGCGTTCGGCCTGCCGATCATCGCCTACGGCGTGATCTACAACCTCATCCTGTCCGTCGTCGGAACCGCCATCGTGCTGCTCGCCATGTTCGGCTGGGCGCTCGAACCCTCGGTCGCCGACGACTCCGACTACGACCCGCCGGCAGGCGGCGACACCTCGAAGGAGTTGGCGACCCTTGGCTGACACCGCTGTTCATCACGACGCGCACGCGGGCCACGATGCGCACGCCACCAGCACCGGCCTCAGCAACAACAAGCTGGCGATGTGGCTGTTCCTCGGCACCGAGTGCCTCCTCTTCGGCGGCCTCATCAGCACCTACATGCTGTACCGCGGCCGAATCGGCACGGGGCCCGGGCCCAACCAGATCTTCGACATCCCGCTCACGTCGGTCAGCGCGTTCATCCTGCTGATGAGCTCGCTCACCATGGTGCTGGCGGTGAACGCTGCCAAGGCCGACGACGACCGCAACACGTCGCTGTGGCTGACCGCCACGGCGCTGCTCGGTGCGCTGTTCGTCGGTGCCCAGGTGTACGAGTTCACCGCCTTCTACCACGAGGGTCTGGGCTTCACCACGAGCCTGTTCGGGTCGAGCTTCTTCACGCTCACCGGATTCCACGGCGTGCACGTGACGATCGGCATCATCATGCTGATGGCGCTCGTCGGCATCATCCAGCGCGGTCGAATCCCCGGCGACAAGGCCGAGGTGGTCGAGTTGGTCGGTCTCTACTGGCACTTCGTCGACGTCGTGTGGGTCATCATCTTCACGCTCGTCTACCTGATCCCCGCGTGAGGCACGCATGAGCACCAGCACCACCGAGCACGGCGTCGATGCAGGCGCACACGCCGAGGGGCACGATCACCCCACCGACATGACCTTCATCAAGGTCGCCGTCATCCTTGCGGTCATCACGGCACTCGAGACCAGCACGTACTGGTGGCCCGAGAGCGTGCACACGCTGTCGATGGCGGTGCTGCTCATCCTGATGGCGGTGAAGTTCTTCATGATCCTGCTGTGGTTCATGCACCTCAAGTGGGACAGCAAGATCTTCAGCCTGATGTTCTACATCGGGATCGTGTTGGCAGTGGGTTGCTACATGGTGGCCCTGCTGACCTTCCACTTCTTCGGCTGACGTCGTCAGGCCATGACGCTCGCCGCCGTGTCCTACCAGGACCCGTGGCGGTTCGTACCGAACCCCGAGGTGTACGTCCTCGTGGCGTTCCTCGTCGGTGCGTACGTGTACATGGTCCGTTCGGTCGGCCCGCACGCGGTGGCGCCCGGCACTCCCGTCGTCACCCGGCGCCACATCGTCAGTTTCGTCGCCGCCATGGTCGTGCTGTTCGTGGCGAGCACCTGGCCGGTGCACCAGATCGGCGAGGACTACCTGTACAGCGTGCACATGGTGCAGCACATGATGCTCAGCTACTTCCTGCCGCCGCTCGTGTGGTTCTCGACACCCGAGTGGTTGCTGCGGGTGCTCATCGGGCGCGGCCGCACCTATTCGGCCGTCAGGTTCCTGTCCAAGCCGGTCGTTGCCGCGTTCGGCTTCAACGCGATGGTGATGATCCTGCACGTCCCCGACATGGTGAACGCGTCGACGACCAACGGCGCATTGCACTTCTCGCTGCACCTGTTCGTCGTGGTGTCCGCGTGTCTGATGTGGCTGCCGGTCGTCGGCCCGCTGCCCGAGCTGCAGATGGGGTCGGGGGCGAAGATGATCTACCTGTTCCTGCAGAGTGTCGTCCCGACCGTGCCAGCGGCGTGGTTGTCGTTCGCAGAGGGCGCGGTCTACCGGCACTACGGCGAGCAACCCGTGCGCGTCTGGGGCGTCAGCGTCACCGCCGACCAACAGGTCGCCGGGGTCATCATGAAGGTCGGTGGCGGGTTCTTCCTGTGGGGCATCGTCATCTACATGTTCTTCCGACGGTTCGGTGTCGGCGACCCCGATGCGGCCAACACCTATCGCCGCGGCGGCAGCATGCCGAGCGCAGAGATCGTCGGCACCGATGACGTCCCGCTGACCTACGACGAGGTCACCGAGGCGTTCAGCCGCGCCGACGCGCCCACCGAGCCGACGCGCTGACGCCGGTCGGCGATCATCGGGCGCATCGACGTCACTCCCAGCGGAACAGCCACGCGGCGAGCAGCGGCGCAACGAGTGCCCAGCCGCCGAGCACCGGCCAGCTCGAACCGTGCAGCGAGGCATCGCCGAGCGTTGCGTGCAGGACGTCGCTGAGCGCAGCCGACGGCAGTGCGCGTGCAGCACTGGCCATCGGGCCGGGCAGCTCGTCGAGCGGCACCACCATGCCTCCGAGGAGCAGCAGCACGAGATACAACGCGTTCTGGGCGGCGAGGTTGATCTCGCCGCGCAGCCGCCCGGCGAGGACGAGCCCGATGCCGGCGAATGCGGCGGTGCCGCACACGACGGCGCCGAGGGCGAGTGGCCACTTGCCCGTGGGGGGCTCCCACCCGAGGGCGACGGCAACGCCGACGAGCAGCGCGAACTGCACGACCTCGACCACCATCACGCTGGCTGCCTTGGCGGCGACCAGGCGGCCGCGGCCCAACGGCGTGGTGCCGAGCCGCTTGAGCACCTTGTACGAGCGCTCGAAACCGGTACCGATACCGAGGCTGACCATCGACGTGCTCATGACGGCCAGACCGAGCACCCCGGGCGCGAGGAACGCAACCGGTGTCGAGGTCCCCGTCGGCAACACGTCGACGAGCGAGAAGAAGACGAGGAGCAGCAGTGGGATGCCGAGCGTGAGCAACAGCTGCTCGCCGTTGCGCACCACGAGCATCAGTTCGTGACGCGTCTGCGCGAGGAAGCGCCTCATGACGACCTCCCGTCGCGCTCGGAGGTGAGCCGGCGGAAGACGTCCTCGAGCCGCTGGGCGCCGCCGCGCAGGTCGGTGAGCTGATGACCGTGCTCGGCGAGCCAACCGGTGAGCGCCGCCATCAGCTTTGGCAGTGGCGGTGCGTCGATGACGTACTCGTCGGCACCGACACGTGCTGCGACGAGACCGGTCGCCGCCGCAAGGCTGCGCAGATCGAGGTCGGTGTCGCTGCGGAAGCGGATCTCGTCGTTCCCGCGGCGCAGCTCGTCGAGCGTGCCGTCGGCAACGATGTGACCGCTGTCGAACACGACCAGGCGATCGGCGAGCCGCTCGGCCTCGTCGAGCTCGTGCGTCGCCAGCACGACGGCGCAGCCACCGTCGGCGAGCGACCGGACGATGCCGCGGATGGTGTCGCGACCGTGGATGTCGACACCCGACGTGGGCTCGTCGAGGAATGCCACATCGGGGCGCGCCGCGAGTGCCATCGCCAGCAGCAGCCGCTGACGCTCGCCGCCCGACAGGCGTCGCCACGTCGAGCGGGCCCGGTCGTGCAGACCGACCTGCTCGAGCAGTACGCCGGCGTCGGCACCGCGTCCGTGCAGCACGCAGTAGTGCCGGATCGTGTCGAGCACCCGGGCGCTGGGGGAGACACCGCCGTCCTGCAGCATGACGCCGATGCGCTCGCCGAGGCGACGCTGCTGGGTCGAAGGGTCGAGACCGAGTACCCGCACGGTGCCGCTGCTCGCCCGCCGGTAGCCCTCGCACACCTCGATGGTCGACGTCTTGCCCGCACCGTTGGGGCCCAGCACGGCCGTGACCGTGCCGGCCTCGGCGCTGAACGACACGTCGTCGACAGCCACCATCGAGCCGTACCGCACCGTCAGCCCGGAGACCTCGACCGCAGACATGCCGCCGACCCTACCGGCACGGGCGAGCACCGTGCCGGGCGACGGTGGAACGGCGTGCCGTTGCTGGCGGACATCAACCCAGGGTCGTCGATGGGGTCCTACGAGTAGCCTCGGAGCCGTGATCGACGTACGCCTGCTCCGCACCGACTTCGACCGTGTCCGGGCCGCCATGGCGCGGCGCGGCAAGCCGGAACTGCTCGAGCAGCTGGCGTCGGCCGCCTCGCTCGACGAGCGCCTGCGTGACATCCAGCACCAGCGCGACGTCATCAGGGCCGAGGTGAACGATCTCTCCAAGCAGGTGGGTGCACTGCGTCGCGACGGCAATGTTGCCGGGGCCGACGACCTCCAGGGACGCAGCCGTGCCCTCGGCGAGCAGGAGAAGGCGCTGGCGGACGAGACCGACGGCCTGCAGTCGTCACTGCGCGAGGTGCTCCTGCGCATCCCCAACCTGCCGCACCCCGATGCCCCCGACGGTGCGAGCGACCACGACAACCCCGTGGTGAAGGGCCCCTTCCTCCCGACCACGTTCCCCGAGCACCAGCGTGTGCCGCACTGGGAGACCGCTGCGGCACTGGGTGTGCTCGACAACGAGCGGGCCGTCAAGCTGAGCGGTGCGATGTTCACGATGCAGCGCGGTGCCGGCGCCACCCTCTCGCGTGCGCTGTGCCAGTACGCCCTCGACTGCAACGCAGACGCGTTCGAGGAGATCCGCCCGCCGTCGCTCGTCACCACCGCGACACTCACTGCGACCGGCCAGCTGCCGAAGTTCGCCGACGACGCGTATGCCATCGAACGCGACGACCTGTGGTGCATCCCCACCGCCGAGGCACCGCTCACATCGCTGTACGCCGGTGAAGTGCTCGACGAGGCACAGCTGCCGATCCGCATGATGGCCTACACGCCGTGCTACCGCCGTGAGGCTGGCTCCGCCGGCCGCGACACGCGCGGCATGCTGCGAGCGCACGAGTTCGACAAGGTCGAGATCCTCGCAGTCACCACCCCCGAGCAGGCACCCGACATGCTCGTCGAGCTGCGCGACCGTGCCGAGCGCCTCATCCAGGGTCTCGGGCTGCCGTACCGAATCATCGAGATCTGCACCGGCGACATGGGCCAGAGTCACCACCGCAGTTTCGACCTCAAGGTCTACGCGCCCGGGTGCGACAGTTGGCTCGAGGTCAGTTCGGTCAGCTGGTTCAGCGACTACCAGGGCCGTCGCGCCGACATCCGCTTCAGGAAGTCGGGCGAGAAGGGCACCTCGATCGCCAACACCCTGAACGGTTCGGCCCTCGCTGTGCCGCGCGTGTGGGCCGGCATCGTCGAGAACTACCGACAGGCCGACGGCACTGTGGTGGTGCCCGAGGTGCTGCGCCCCTACATGCGCGGCATCGAGGTGATCAGGCCGCGATGAGCCACCCGTCGACGAACGATGACGCCCTCGCCGAACTGGCGAAGCGCCGCTTCGAGTACGAGACCGCGGGCCTCGACGTGCCCGACCTCGACGCTGATCCCGTCGCACAGTGGCAGCGCTGGTTCGGTGAGGCGACCGCTGCGGGTTGTGTCGAGCCGAACGCGTTCGTGCTGTCCACGGTCGACCGCGAGGGGTGGCCGCAGAGCCGCTACCTGCTGCTGCGCGGGGCCGACTCGGCCGGCTTCGTCTTCTTCACCAACTACGAGTCGGCCAAGAGCGCCGACCTCGCCGCCGAGGGGCGAGCGGCGATGCTGTTCTCGTGGCTGCAGTTGCACCGGCAGGTGCGGGTCGTGGGCACGGTCGAGCGGGTCAGCGAGGCCGAGAGCGATGCGTACTTCGCGAGCCGCCCGCGGGGGTCGCAGATCGGTGCGTGGTCGTCGCCGCAGTCGCAGCCCATCCCCGATCGCGGGTGGCTCGAGTCTCGCGTCGAGCAGATGTCGGCGACGTTCGGCGACGCCGACGTGCCGCGGCCGGCGTTCTGGGGCGGTTGGCGCCTGCGGCCGATGACGATCGAGTTCTGGCAGGGCCGACCCAGTCGGCTGCACGACCGGCTTCGGTACACACGCGACCAGGACGCCTGGTCGGTCGGGCGCCTCGCCCCCTGACCACCGTCAGCCGGCAGCCATCCACGCCGCGGCTGCCGACGCGAGGGACTCGATGAGCGACACGGTGTGGGGCACGTGCCCCGGCCCTGTCCAGTCCTTCCACACCGGGCTCGTGCCGCGCACACGCGGCGGGAGCTCGATCTGCACACCCTTGCCGCGCGGCAGGTTGACGGGGTTGGCGTGGTGCAGGCCGCGCAGCTCCTTCGGGATGACGTCGAGGTCGGTCAGCACGGTGTAGTCGGGGAGTGCAGGCGAGAGATGGCCAGCGACGTGCTCGGCGAGCTCGCGGTTCTGCCCGCCGAGCAACAGTGTCGTCCACATGCCGTGGCGTCCGTACCCGTGCACCGTGATGACGACGTCGACGTGCTCGACGAACTCGTGCAGCGTCGGCGACTCGTGCCGCGAGACCCGGTGCGACGGGATGTGCCACTGCAGGTCAGGTGGTTGCAGCACGCCGTAGTAACTGGCACCGCACCGTGCAGCCGCCTCGTCGGCGATCACGTCCGTGTAGTGCTCGAGCGATCCACCGTGGTACGCCATGAACCCGACGCGCCCTTCCAGGCGGCTCACCTCCTGCACGCCGGGGCTGGCGAGCAGGTCGCGGAACGGCGTGCTCGTCACGTCGGGACGTGGCGGCTGTCGGCGTGCGCCCTCCGCCACAGCGACAGGCCGATCGCCAACACGACGACGACCACGGCGACCGTCACCACTGCCGACTGGTGTGACTGGATGGCGCGGGTGACCGACTCTTGCCAGCCGACCGCGCCGACGACGACCGAGTCGTCGTACTGCTGGCGCAGGTCGTGGTACCAGTACCACGTCAGGTACAGCCCTGTGAGCAGTACGAACACCGCCGCCACATACTCGAACCACTGCAGGCTGCGACGCAGCGCCCTCAGCACCGCCGTGTTGGCGAGCGCCAGCGTGACCGTCAGGCCCGACACCAGCAGTGCCATGCCGAGCCCGTACGCCGCGATCGCCGCGATGCCGGTGGCGAGCCCGTCGGCGGTGACGCCGCCGAGGACGACAGCGATGAACGGCCCGATGGTGCAGCCCACGCTGGCGATGGCATAGGCGATGCCGAACACGAACATGCTGAGCACCGACCGGTCGCGCTGCTCGACGTCGAGCTTCGGCGTGGTGAACGGCAGTCGGTACCCGAACAACATCGCAGCGCCGAGCACCACGAGGAGGAGGCCGATGACGAGCGACACGTACGGCGTGTTGTCGACGAACCACCCGGCACCGAGCTTTGCGAGCGTGCCGATGACGAGGAACACCGTCATGAACCCGGCAGAGACCGACAGGCTGACGGCAAGGGCACGGCCGATGCTCGACCGCTCGGCGCCCGGCCGGAGGTTCTCCATGCCGAGGAAGTAGACGAGGTAGGTGGGCAGCAGCACGAAGCCGCACGGATTGACTGCCGCGAGCAGACCGGTGGTGAACGATGTTGCGAGCCGGGCGTCGAGGGCGAACAGCGCTGCAGTGGCCAGGTGTGGACTCACAGCAGGTCGTCCTCGATGTGCTGCTCGAGCTGGACTGCGTCGAGGGCACCGGTCTGAGCCACGATCGAACCGCTGGCATCGACGAACAGCGTCACGGGAAAGGCGCTGATGCCGGCAGCGACGATGAACTCGCCGTTGCCGTCGTACAGCAGCTCGTAGTCGACGCCCAGGTCGCGTGCGAACTGCTCCTCGCGCTCGCTGGCGCCGAGGTAGCTGATGCCCACGAACCGCACGCGGTCGCCGTACCGCGCATGTGCTGTGGCGAAGTCGGGGAGCTCTCGGCGGCACGGGCCGCAGGTCGAGCCCCAGATGTTGACGACGAGCGGCGTGCCGACGAGGGCTGCGGTGTCGACCGGGTTGCCGTCGAGGTCGGTCACGTTGGCGCTGGGCAACGGCGAACCACCGAGTGCAGCGTTGGTGCCGAGCGTGGGGGGCTGTACGGCATCGAGGGGCACCCCGGCGGTGCTGACGGTGTCTCGGCCGATGACCAGGGTGTCGTCCTCGGGCCGATCGAGTGCCGACCACAGCACCCCGACGACGACCGAGCCGACGAGCGCGACGGCGAGAGCTGTTGCCGTCCGCGCCGCTCGCTGTCTCACCTTCGTGAATCTACCGAGCGCCCCGGACGCGGCACCGGCGCCCCGAGGTGCTCGTCGTCACGGCACCGTTGATCAGGCGGGGCGCCGGAGCGGGACCGGCACCACGGGTTCGCACACGCGGTCGATGCCCACCGGCCGGGGCAGGGCGACGAGCGTGGGCGGCAGCGGGACCTCGTCGATCTCGATCGCCGGTCGTGGCAGTTTGGGTGGTCTGCCGCGCGGCCGCCGCAGCGGCACGATGCGGCCGTTCTCGACGAGCTCGCCGCCCCACACGCCCCACGGTTCGCCGCGGTCGAGGGCCGCAGACAGGCACGTCGTCGCCACGTCGCAGCGACCACAGATCGCCTTGGCCCTGGCGAGGTCGAGCGGACTGTCCGAGAAGAACAGGTGGGTCAGCGTCCCGTGGCCGTCGGCGCACCGCGGCACGGGGGTGCGAACGGCGGCGCCGTGGCCACCGTCGTCGACGCGCCCGCTGGTGAGGAGATGGATGTGTGCTTGGG
>JBMSSR010000034.1:0-16271 GCA_049424465.1 Ilumatobacteraceae bacterium | reverse complement strand
TGGGTGCCCACTTGTAACGATCGCTCCGGCCTCGGGGAAGCTACCCCTTCTTCAGGTGCCTCCGCCCGAGCAGTTCGGCGATCTGCACCGCGTTGAGCGCGGCGCCCTTGCGCAGGTTGTCGTTGCTGAGGAACAGCACCAGGCCGCGCCCGCCGTCGACCGTCGAGTCCTGGCGGATCCGACCGACGTAGCTGGCGTCCTTGCCGGCGGCCTCGAGCGGCGTGGGCACGTCCATCAGGGCCACGCCCGGGGCCGACGCCAGCAGCTGCCGGGCACGCTCGACCGACAGTGGCCGCTCGAACTCGGCGTTGATGCTGAGCGAGTGACCGGTGTACACCGGCACACGTACGCACGTGCCGCTGACGCGCAAGCCGGGGATGGCGAGGATCTTGCGGCTCTCGTTGCGCAGCTTCTGCTCCTCGTCGGTCTCGAACGAACCATCGTCGACGTACTTGCCCGCGTACGGCAGCACGTTGAACGCGATCGGCTTCGAGAACTTGGTCGGCGCCGGGTACGGCACGGCCTCACCGTCGTAGGCCAATTTGCGTGCCTCGTCGACGACCTCTCGCGACTGCTTGTCGAGTTCGTCGACACCGGCGAGGCCACCACCGCTGACGGCCTGGTACGTCGCAGCGATGATGCGGACGAGACCGGCCTCGTCGTGCAGCGGCTTGAGCACCGGCATCGCGGCCATCGTGGTGCAGTTGGGGTTGGCGATGATGCCCTTGCGTGCGTTGCGCACCTCTCCCGGGTTGACCTCGCTGACCACCAGCGGCACGTCGGGGTCCATGCGCCAGGCAGACGAGTTGTCGATGACCGTCACACCTGCGGCGGCAAAGCGCGGCGCCAGTTCCTTCGACGACGTCGCACCCGCCGAGAAGAGCGCCACGTCGAGGCCGTGCGGGTCGGCCACCGAGGCGTCCTCGACGGTCACCTGCGTGCCCTTCCACGGCAACGTGGTGCCGGCACTGCGGGCCGACGCGAAGAACCTGATCTCGTCGGCCGGGAAGTTGCGCTCCTCGAGGATCGCCCTCATGACCGCTCCGACCTGACCCGTGGCACCTACGACTCCGACGCGCATGGCCGAAAGGCTAACGCTGGGTCATCGCCGAGGTGCTGGGAAATACCGTTTCAGCGGCACGCACAGCGCGGCAGTCGCGTTCCGCACGCGGCGCCGACGCCGAGTCAGCGGACGGTACCGACCAGCCACCAGTGGCTGGGGTGCACACCGTGGAACGTTGCGTCGGTGGTGGCAGGCAGGCCGAACGGGCGGCGCCGCGGCGAGCGCCACACCTGCACGTCGACCAGCTTCGACCCGACGGCCGGCACGACCTCGCGCGGTGACAGACGGTTGGCCTGCCACCCGAGGCGCGTCGCCAACCGCTGGCGGGCGATGACCGGCCCGATGCGCGGCAGCCGCCATGTCGCGCGTACCGCGACACCCGCCGGCCACAGCAACAGGTCGTTGGGTACCCACGTGCGGTAGTTGAGGACGACCCGCCCACCCGGCTTGGCACTGCGCAACGCCTCGCGGGTGAGGGCCAGTGCGTCGTCGTGGTGGCAGTGCTGCAGCGTGATGTAGCTGAAGACGAGATCGGCACTGTTGTCGGGGATCGACAGCGTCCGGCCGTCCGCGACGTGGCTGGTGTGCAGGTGGTCGGCGCGCCCGAACTGTGCGACGGTCTCGCGGCACCGCTCGAGGAATGCCGGGTCGAGGTCGCACGCGATCACGTTGCCGAACATGCGGGTGAAGCTCGCCGTCATACGGCCGATGCCGCTGCCCACCTCGACGATCGCCTGCTGCTCGAGACCGGCACCCTCAGTACCTGGTTCGGCAAGGCCGAACGCCTCGAGGTACGCCAGGGTCTCGTGGTCACCGGTGGCGACGAACTCGGCGAGCGACATGTGGTCGCCACGGTTGTTGAACACCCAGCCGGTCTCGCGCACCACGGCGTCGGCTGACGACTCGAGCTCGGTGCTCGACCCGGCGGCCCTCCAGGGCACGTGCTGACGACGACGGCTCATGTGCTGCACAGTGTGGCAGGCCACAGCACCCGACCGGCGGCAGCGGTGGGCTGGTACGACTGCCTGCCCTCTGCGTGAGACAGTGTCGGATGGACATCGCCCGACTCACGACTGCCGCTGCCAGCACCACGTTCGTCGTCGGCTACGTCGTCGGCTCGGGCCGGTGGGTCACCACTGGCGACGTCTGGTACCGCTCGCTCGAGCGGCCGCCCTGGCAACCACCCAGTGCAGTGATCGGCATCATCTGGCCGTACAACTTCGCCGTCCTCATCGCCGCCGGGATCGCCGTGGCACTCGACGGATCGCCCGCTGCCCGCGCGGTGTGGCTGGTGGGCCTGGCCCTCAGCATCGCCACCGCGCTCGCCTGGGCACGCCTGTTCTTCGCCGGCCATTCGTTGTGGCCGGCGGCCATCGCCCTCATCGCCGCAGCCGCGTTGACCGTGCCCATCGTGGTGGTCGCATGGCACACCCGCACCTGGGCGGGCGCCCTCCTGCTGCCGTACAACGTGTGGATGGCGTTGGCCGCGTCGTTGCAGGTCGGCTACGCGCTCCGGAACTGAGCCGACACCCGCACCGGGGTAGCCGGTGGCACCGCTCCCCCGGTCACTTCCGCTCGGGGAGCGGTGCCGAGTAGGCCTGACCCGAGTCGAGGCCGAACGCCGTGTGCAGCGCGCGCGAGGCCCGCTCGAGGTCGGCCGACGACGTGACCACGCTGATGCGGATGGTCGAGGTGCTGATCATCTGGATGTTGACGCCCTCGTCGGCGAGCACTCGGAACATCTTCGCCGCGATGCCGGGGCTCGTCTTCATGCCCGCACCGACGAGGCTGATCTTCGCGATGCCCGCGTCGGTCTCGACGTCCTTCGCCCCGATCTCCGTCGCGATACGCCCGACGATGCCCTGTGCCGTGGCGATGTCGGCCTTGGGGAGGGTGAAGCTGATGTCGGTGGTGCCGTCGTGGCTCGTGTTCTGCACGATCATGTCGACGTTGACGTTGGCCTGGGCCAGCGGCTCGAACAGGGTCGCCGAGATGCCGGGGCGGTCGGGCACGGCGACGACCGTCACCTTTGCCTCACTGATGTCGGTGACGACGCCGGAGATGATGGGGTCTTCCATACTGCGCTCCTGGGAGGTGACCCACGTGCCGAGCTCCCACGTGAAGCTCGAGCGGACGTGGAGTGGGACGTTGTGGTTGCGTGCGAACTCGACGCTGCGGAGTGCGAGCACCTTGCTGCCGGCACCCGCCATCTCGAGCATCTCGTCGAAGTTGACGTGCGCCAGTTTGCGCGCCTGCGGCACGATGCGCGGATCGGCGGTGAACACACCGGTCACGTCGGTGTAGATCTCGCACGAATCGGCATCGAGCGCCGCCGCGAGCGCCACCGCAGTCGTGTCGCTGCCGCCACGCCCGAGCGTCGTGATCTCCTTGTCGGTGCTCACACCCTGGAAGCCGGCAACGACGCAGACCTTGCCCTCGGCCAGTGCATCGCGCACACGGTCGCCGCGCACCTCGAGGATCTTGGCCTTGGTGTGCACCGTGTCGGTGATGATGCCCACCTGGCTGCCGGTGAAGCTGACGGCGTCGGTGCCGAGGTCGGCGAGGGCCATCACGAGCAGCGCCATGCTGATGCGCTCGCCGGTGGTCAGCAACATGTCCATCTCGCGCCCTGGCTGGGTGCGGCTGACGTCGTTGGCGAGTTTGATGAGGTTGTCGGTCGACTTGCCCATGGCGCTGACGACGACGACGACATCGTTGCCCGCACGACGGGTGAACGTGACGTGTTCGGCAACCGCGCGCATGCGCTCGGGATCGGCGACGGACGTGCCGCCGTACTTCTGGACGATCAGGGCCACGAGTCCGAGAGGTTACTGAGCACGCCGCACCGGCAGGCCGTGAATTTCCTTTGAAATGCCCGTTCCACCCGTCGCGCGCTGCGGCACGTCCTCACCGGCGCTCGTGCACGCACCTGCTGGTCCGCCACGCCCGGTGCAACGCGCATGCGCGGCCGCACTCGTCGACGTCGGTAACGTCACCGCGTGCTGCACAGGGCGCTCGGCGAGGGATTCCCCGAACAGGTGGGGCGGCGCATCACGCTGCTCACGCTCGCCCGTACCGCCGCCAACGGGTGCTTCCGCTTCGCGCCGCCGTTCCTCGCCACGATCGCGTCGGGCCTCGGCGTCTCGCTCGACACCATCGGGATCGCTGTCGCCATCAGCGAGCTCGCCGGTCTGCTGTCCCCGCTGACGGGCTCGATCGCCGAGCGCTTCCACCGCCGCACGGCGATGGCTTCAGGCCTCACCATGGTGGGTGTGGGCGCGCTGCTGGCGGCGTCGGCCCAGAACGTCGTCATGCTCGCCGTGGCACTCGTCGTGCTCAACCAGAGCAAAGTGCTGTTCGACCTCGGCCTCGGTGCGTGGGTCAGCGACCGGGTGC
This sequence comes from Ilumatobacteraceae bacterium, assembly GCA_049424465.1. Lineage (GTDB taxonomy): Bacteria > Actinomycetota > Acidimicrobiia > Acidimicrobiales > Ilumatobacteraceae > UBA668. The sequence goes on along the minus strand of JBMSSR010000034.1, from coordinate 11,812 downwards.
CGTACGAGCGACGCGGCCGCGTGATCGGCATCACCGAGATGTCGTGGGCGGGCGGGCTGCTGCTCGGCGTGTCGACGATGGGCATCATCACCGCCCTCACGTCGTGGCGCGTCGGGTATGCGGTCGGTGCCGGTGGCGTCATCGCGATGGCGAGCCTCGTGCGTGCACGGGTCGACGACGATCCCGAGGGGCACCAGCACGCGCGACGCACGCGCGCCCGCGTGCGGCTGCCGCGCATCGCCTTCGTCGTCGCAGCGGGCACGTTCTGCCTCATGGGCGCCAGCCAGATGCTGTTCGTGACGTTCGGGTCGTGGCTGCGCGACTCGTTCGGCTTCTCCGACGCGTCGGTGGCGGTCTTCTCGTTCGCGCTCGGCTTCGGCGAGGTGCTCTCGTCGTTCGCGTCGTCGCGCCTCGCCGACCGCTGGGGCAAGGAACGCGCCGGTGCCACCGGTGCCGCCGTCATGGTCCCTGCCGCCCTGTTGCTGGCCGCCCTGCACGGACACATGACCATCGGCATCCCGCTGCTGATCGTCGCGATCGCTGCGTTCGAGTTCGCCGTCGTCAGCATCATCCCGCTGGGCACGATGGTGGTGCCCGGTGCGCCGGCGATCGGCATGAGCGTGATGCTGGCCTCGGGCACGCTCGGCAGGGCCACGGCGAGTATTCCGGCGACGCGCATCTACGTCCGCGACGGCATCGCGTGGCCGGCAGTGATGTGTGCGGTCCTCGCAGTCGGCACCATCGTCGCGATGTGGCGAGTCGCCGCGTGGCACCGCCGCACGACGGCACCGGCCACCGCCTGACGGCCTGCGGGCGACTCAGCGGTAGCCGTTGGTGATCGGCAGGCGCCGATCCTTGCCGAACGCCTTCGGCGTCACGCGAACGCCGGGTGGGCTCTGGCGGCGCTTGTACTCGGCGAGGTCGACCAGGCGGCACACACGGCGCACGACCGCCTCGTCGTAGCCCAGCGCAATGATCTCGGGCGCGGTCAGGTCGTCCTCGACGTACGCCGCGATGATCGGATCGAGCACGTCGTAGGGCGGCAGGCTCTGGTCGTCGCGCTGGTCGGGGCGCAGTTCGGCCGACGGCGGCTTGGTGAGCACGCTCTCGTTGATGACGGACCGGCCGGCCCGGATGTTGACGTACCGGCACAGGTCGTAGACGCGGGTCTTGAGGACGTCCTTGATGACGCCGTAGCCACCGACCGAGTCGCCGTAGATCGTGAAGTACCCGACGGCCATCTCGCTCTTGTTGCCGGTGGTGAGCACCATCCAGCCGAACTTGTTGCTGAGCGCCATCAGCGTCGTGCCACGCATGCGACTCTGCAGGTTCTCCTCGGTGAGGTCGGGCGCACGGTCGGCGAACGACGGGGCGAGCATCTCGAGGAATGCAGCGAACGCGGGCTCGATGGCGATGGTGCGCATCTCGATACCCAACTGGTCGGCCAGGTACTGCGCGTCAGTGCGCGAACCGTCGCTGCTGTAGCGAGACGGCATGCTGACTCCGTGCACGTGCTCGGCACCGAGCGCGTCGACTGCGACACACGCGACGAGCGTGCTGTCGATGCCGCCCGAGAGCCCGATGACCACATCGGTGAAGCCGTTCTTGCGGACGTAGTCGCGCGTGCCGAGCACGAGCGCCCCGTACAGCTCGGCATCGGGGTCGAGCAACGGCTCGATGCGCGCCGGGGCCGACGTCGTGCCAGCACTGCGGGGCACGTCGGAGATGTGCACCAGCGGGAGTGACGCGTTCGATGCGTCGCCGTGCGACCCGGACGGTCGATGACGGGACGACGACTCGACCTCGAGGTCGAGCACCATGAACTCCTCGGTGAACTGCGCGGCGCGGGCCACGAGCGTGCCCGCTGCGTCGAACACCATGCTGCCGCCGTCGAAGACGAGCTCGTCCTGGCCGCACACCTGATTGACGTACACGAGCGCACAGGAGGCGTCGGAGGCGCGGGCGGACAACATGTCCTCGCGCTGGTCGAGCTTGCCGGCATGGAACGGTGACCCATTGATGTTGACGTTCAGCTCGGCACCGCCGGCAGCCTGCTCGGCGAGCGGGCCCGTCGGGCTCCAGACGTCCTCGCAGATGCTGATCCCCACCCTGACACCGCCGATCACGAACAGCTCGTACGGGTCGGTGTCGGCACCGGGCGTGAAATAGCGCGCCTCGTCGAACACCGCGTAGTTGGGCAGCAACCGCTTGCGATAGGTGCCCACGACGCGACCGCCGACGCACACTGCCGCGGCGTTGAACAGATCACCGTCGGCATCCACGAACCCGACGACAGCGGTGCAGGCCCCGGTGTGCGCCGCGATGGCCTCGAGCGCCGCACGGTTGTCGGCGACGAACCCCGGCCGCAGCACGAGGTCCTCGGGCGGGTACCCGGTGACCGCCAGTTCGGGGAACGCCACGATGTCGCAACCGGCGGCCTCGGCCCGGTCGTACGCCGCGGTGATCGCCGCCCGGTTGGCCGACAGATCGCCGACCCGGGGATTCATCTGGACGAGCGCGATCCGCAGGCGAGTCACCCCGCCACCCTATTCGCCCACCCGCCGCACACCGAGGGGCGGGGTCGGTTCACACGGCGTTCACATTCGGGCAACGGAGGGGAAACGGCTGTCCGGCAGGATTGGCGACGTCCATTCCGCCCTCACAAAGGAACGATCGCCCGTGGCGTACCAAGCCGAGTACATCTGGATCGACGGCACCGAGCCGACGCCCCTCCTCCGCTCGAAGACCAAGATCCTCGCAGACGGCACGACGCCGCCGGTGTGGGGCTTCGACGGCTCGTCCACCAACCAGGCCCCCGGCGACAAGAGCGACTGCATGCTCAAGCCGGTGTTCACCTGTCCCGACCCGATCCGTGGCCGCGACAACATCCTCGTGCTGTGCGAGGTCGACAACGCCCGCGACGGCAAGCCGCACCCCACCAACACCCGTGCGGCGTGCGCCAAGTCCGCCAAGAAGTACGCCAAGCACGAGATGATCTTCGGCATCGAGCAGGAGTACACCCTGCTCAAGCCGGACGGCTCGCCGCTCGGCTTCCCCGACGGTGGCTTCCCCGCCCCGCAGGGCCCGTACTACTGCGGCGTCGGCGCCGGCCGCGTCGTCGCCCGTGACCTCATCGAGGAGCACACCCAGGCGTGCATCGACGCCGGCCTGCTGATCGAGGGCACCAATGCCGAGGTCATGCCCGGCCAGTGGGAGTTCCAGATCGGCGCCGCTGACGCCCTGACGGTCAGCGACCACCTCACCGTGGCGCGTTGGCTGCTGCACCGCATCGCCGAGGACTACAACATCGTCGTGACCCTCGCCGCCAAGCCGCAGAAGGGCGACTGGAACGGCGCCGGTGCGCACACCAACTTCTCGACGAAGGCGATGCGCGAGGACAAGCAGATGAAGGCCATCAAGGCCGCCTGCGAGGCCATCGGCAAGAAGGTCAACCTGCACGTGTCGAACTACGGCCACGACATCGAGAGCCGCCTCACCGGCGCCCACGAGACGGCCCCGTACGACAAGTTCAGCTACGGCGTGTCGAACCGCGGCGCGAGCATCCGCATCCCGTGGCAGGTCGAGCTGGCCGGCAAGGGCTACGCCGAGGACCGCCGCCCCAACGCCAACATGGACCCGTACACGGTCACCCGTCTGCTGATCGAGACGGTCTGCAGCGCCGCCGAGCGCTGAGCCGTCATCGTCGAGCTCCTGACGGGACCGCACCCCTGAGGGAGGAGACGAACAGCGGGGGCCGGCACGTCCGGCCCCCGCTGCCGTTTTCGCAAGCCACCCATCGCTGGCACACTTGACCGTCGCCCCGCAGCACAGGGGCGGCCTGCACCCGCCGAGGAGCGGCCATGATCGACCAACAACGCGAGTACGTGCTGCGCACCGTCGAGGAGCGCGGCGTCCGCCTCGTGCGGCTGTGGTTCACCGACGTCCTCGGCAACCTGAAGAGTTTCGCGATCAGCCCCGCCGAACTGGAGAACGCGCTCGAGGACGGGATGACGTTCGACGGCTCGTCGATCGACGGCTTCAGCCGCATCCAGGAGGCTGACGTCCTCGCCGTGCCCGACCCGAACACGTTCGAGGTGCTGCCATGGGGTGACCCCAAGGCGGTCGAGGCGCGCGTGTTCTGCGACATCCACAACCTCGACGGGGCCGCCTTCGAGGGCGACCCGCGTCAGGTGCTGCGCCGCAACCTCCAGCGCGCCCACGCCAAGGGCTACACGTTCATGGTCGCCCCCGACGTCGAGTTCTTCTACTTCGCCCCGCCCGAGAAGGGCCAGGCGCCGGTCCCGCTCGACGAGGGCAGTTTCTTCGACCTCACCACCACCGATGTGTCGGGCACGCTGCGCAAGGAGACCATCCGCACGCTCGAGACGCTCGGCATCCCGGTCGAGTACTCGTTCCACGAGGACTCGCCGAGCCAGCACGAGATCGACCTGCGCCACACCGATGCGCTCACGATGGCCGACAGCTTCATGACGTTCCGGCTGGTCGTGAAGGAGGTCGCCGCCAAGCAGGGCGTGCACGCGACCTTCATGCCCAAGCCGCTCGAGAGCGTCCAGGGCAGCGGCATGCACCTGCACCTCAGCCTGTTCGCCGGCGACGAGAACGCGTTCTACGACAACGACGACCCGTACCACCTGTCCACCGTCGCCAAGCAGTTCATGGCCGGCCTCCTGCGGCACGCCGCCGAGATCACGGCGATCACCAACCAGACCGTCAACAGCTACAAGCGGCTGGTCCCCGGGTTCGAGGCGCCGGTCCACGTGTCGTGGGCACGCAACAACCGCAGCGGGCTCATCCGGGTGCCCATCCCCAAGCGCGGCAACGCCAGCGCCACACGGATCGAGTACCGGTCACCCGATCCGGCGTGCAACCCGTACCTCGCGTTCAGCGTGCTCCTCGCGGCCGGCATGCGCGGCATCGAACAGGGCTACGAACTTCCGCCCGAGGCAGGCGCCAACCTGTTCGAGATGGACGACGCGTCCCTCGCCACACTCGGCATCGAGTCGCTCCCGCAGTCACTGTCGGACTCGCTGCGCGTGATGGAGCGCAGCGACCTCGCCCGCGAGGCACTCGGCGAGCACATCTTCGAGTGGTTCCTGCGCAACAAGCGCACCGAGTGGCGCGGCTACAAGACGCACGTCAGCCAGTACGAGCTCGATCGGTACCTGAGGGCGCTCTGATGGACCTCGTGGCGGTCTTCCCCGAACCACCGCCCCCCGAGCTCGCGCGCACCCTCGACCTCGCGGGCGTCGCATGGAAGGCCGTGGCGTCGGCCGACGACGTCGCGCGCAACGAGCCGGCCAACGGCTGGGCCGGGGCCGTGGTGTCGTGCGATGCCGACCCCGACGCCGCGTGGGCCGTGTGCCGCGCACTCCGCCGCCGCAGCACCGCCGTCGAGCCCATCCTGGTGCTCGTCACCGGCGCACAGCTCGCCGACCTGTCGCCTCGCGGTGACCTGTTCGACGACTTCTGCCTCACGCCGTTCCACCCCGCCGAGGTCGATGCCCGGCTGCACCACCTGTTCCGCCGGGCCGGGCACGGCACGCACGACGAGGTCGTCGAGCACAGCGGGCTGCTCCTCAACCTCGAGACCTACCAGGCCACCATCGACGGGCGGCCGCTCGATCTCACCTACATGGAGTACGAGCTGCTCAAGTTCCTCGCCCAGAACGCGGGCAAGGTCTTCACGCGCGAGGTGCTGCTCAGCCGCGTGTGGGGCTACGAGTACTACGGCGGTGCACGCACGGTCGATGTCCACGTCCGCCGCCTGCGGGCGAAGCTGGGCGAGGAGCACGCCAACCTCATCCACACCGTACGCAGCGTCGGCTACAAGTTCGGCGCCTCGCGCTGGTCGTGACCTCACCGGATCGCGGTCAGAACCAGCCCTTCCGGCCGGCGACGTACGTTCGGTAGAACTCGTCATCGCTCTTGGTGAGGTAGATGATCCCCTCGACCAGCCCGATGACGCTCCACACCGCCGTGCCGATGCCGCACGTGAGGAGGCCGGTGAGCAGCATGATGAGACCCTCCTTGGTGTAGCCGAGCACAAACTTGTGGATGCCGAGGCCGCCGAGCAGGATGCCGCAGATGCCGGCAGCGAGCTTCTTGCCGCTCACGTCGACCGGTGGCGCACCGTACGGCGCGACGTAGGGCGGGACGCCAGATGTGGCGCCGGGCGGCGCGTACGGCGGGGGCGGCGGGACGGCTGACGACGTCGGCACGTTCGGCTCACCGCACGACGGACAGTTGGGCGCGCCGCTGATGAGGGTTCCACACCGTCCGCAGTACATCGCTGTGTCCTTTCCACCCCGCTGGTCGACCGGGTCGCACCAGCCTGTCACGCCGATCGGCGGGTCCGTGCCGTCCCTGCGAATACCGGCCGAATCAGTGTGCGTCAGGCGGGCGTCGCGCCGTGGCCGATTGCCTCTTCGAGGTAGCGCATCGAGGCCTCGGGCAGCGTGGTGTGCACCAGGCGGGCGAACGGGAAACGCGTGAGTTCGTTGGCGAGGGCCCCGACGTCGAGGTCCTCGAGCAACAGGACGACCGTGGTGGTGCCGGGCTGTACCGACTCGCGGAACCACGTGACCCACTCGTCGGGCACGCCGAGGTCGATCACCTTGGCGGTCACTGCGCCGACACCGGCGCCGACCGCACCACCCACCAGCCAGCCGACCGGGCCGCCGAAGATGAGCCCGAGCAGGCCCGACCACATCGCACTCGACAGCGCGGTCTGTCCGGGCTGCGGGTCCATCGTCTCGCGGACCGACGTGTGGCCCTCGGTGTCCTTGGCGACGATGACGGCGTCGCGGACCTTCAGCTTGCCGTTCACACCGAGGCGAGTGGCGGCGGTGAGGAACTCCTGGGCGCGCAGCGAGTCGGGCAGCGAGACCCCGACGAGGAACTTGTCGGGACGAGTGGGATCGAGGTCGGACACGCCCCGACGGTACCGCGCTCGGCGACGAGCGTTCCTGACGAGCGACCCGATTCGCGCACCGACACGCCCGGTCACCGCGGGCCGGAGGGCATCGCCCGACCGCCAGGACGGCCGTGGCACACCGTCGTCAGTCGACGAGCGACACGACGACCGACACCGCGGTGTAGGTGCCGAATGCCACGAACAGTATTCCGGCCGTGCGCTGTACGAGCGAGAGCCTGATGTGCTGCACGATCCACGAACCCGCCGTGACCGCAATGGCGGCCACCGCCGACAGTGCCATCCATGCACCCAGCGCCACCGACACCGGCGCCGAGTACTGCGTCGCGATGCTCGCCGTCGCGAGCTGCGTCAGGTCGCCGAACTCCGCGAGCCCCACCACCGATGCTGCCGTGAGGGCGACCTTGGTGAAGGTCGTCGCGTCGGTGCCGCGCCCACCCGTCTCATCGGCCTCGTCGCCACCATCGTGTGACCGCAGGAGTACCACACCGCCACCGAGGAACAGTGCTGCCACCGCGACCTTGACCGGCGCCTCGGGCAGGTTGCGCAGCAGCGAGCCGATCGTGACGGCGAGCACCACGTGCAGCACGAAGGCGCTCGACACGCCGAGCCACACCGCCAGCGGACGTCGGTACCGCGTCGTCATCACGAGCGAGGCGACCATCGTCTTGTCGGGGAGTTCGGCGAGGAACACCGCGCCGAACGCAACGAGCAGGCCCTGCACGCTCACCGGTTCAGCCCAGTTGCTGGATGCGGGCGGCGTGGCGGGCGTGCAGGCCCAGTACGTGCGGCAGGTCAGGGTGCACGACACGACCGTCGCGGACCACGAATCGGCCATGCACGACCGTGTGCCACGCTGCAGCCGGTCCGCACCGCAGCCACGCCTCGACCGGGTCGGCGACCGCGCCGGCGAACGTGGGTCCGTCGAGGCGCCAGACCGCAAGGTCGGCGACCGCGCCCGCCTGCAGCACACCGATCTCGCCCTCGCGCCCCAGACAGCCGGCGCCGCCCAGCGTCGCCATCTCGAGCACCGTGCGCGCCGTGCACGAGTCGGCACCGTCGCGCAGTTTCGCGACGAGCAACGCTTGGCGGGCCTCCATCCACATCGACGCGGCATCGGCCGATGACGAGCCGTCGACGCCGAGCCCGACCTTGACGCCGTAGCGGCGCATCGACATCGTCGGAGCGATACCCGACGAGAGGATGAGGTTGCTGTTGGGGCAGTGCGCCACGCCGATGCCGGCCGCACCGAGTCGTCGCTGCTCGTCGTCGTTCGGCATGACACAGTGCGCGACCCACGTGCGCGAGCTGCACCAGCCGGTGCGTTCGAGGTACTCCATCGGCCGGCAGCCGAACTTCTCGAGCGAGAACGCATCATCCTCGGCGTTCTCGGCGAAGTGCGTGTGCAGGCGGACGTCGAGGCGCTCGGCCAGCTCGGCGCTGCGCACCATCAGGTCCTCGGTGACGCTGAACGGGCTGCACGGCGCCAGCGCGATGCGCACCATGGCACCGTGCGAACGGTCGTGGTGGCGGTGCACGGCCTCCTCGCTCGCGGCGAGGATGCTGTCGTCGTCGCTGACGACGTCGTCGGGCGGCAGGCCACCGTCCTTCTCGCTCAGGCTCATCGAGCCCCGCGTCGGGTGGAATCGCATGCCCAGTTCGCGCGCTGCGGCGATCTCTGCCGAGAGCAGGTCGCCCGCCCCGTGGGGGTGCAGGTAGAGGTGGTCGGTGCTCGTGGTACACCCGCCGAGTGCCAGCTCGGCGAGCCCGACGAACGCACTGGCGTACACCGACTCCTCGTCGATGGCGCGCCACAGCGGGTAGAGCGACTGCAACCACCCGAACAGCGGCTTGTCGGTCATCGCCGGCAGGGCGCGGGTGAGGTTCTGGTAGATGTGGTGATGGGTGTTGACGAGGCCCGGCGTCACCAGGCAGTCCGCCACGTCGACCACCTCGGCGTCGGGGCCCACCGGCGGCAACGGGTCGGTGCTGGCGCCGACGGCCTCGACGAGCCCACCCGCGACCGCGACCCACCCACCCCGCAGCTCGCGCCGCTGGGCATCGACGGTCGCGACGAGTCGCGCGTTCTTCAGCAGGAGGTCGGTCACGTGGCATCCCCCGCGAGCGAGTCGATGATGAGGCGAACGTCGTCAACCGTCGTGCGCGGGTTGACGACACAGATGCGCAGCACTGTCTCGCCGTTCCACGACGTCGGTACCACGAACGCGACACCGTCAGCGAGCGCACGGTCGCTCCATCGCTGGTAGTCGTCGGCCGACCAACCGTGACGACGGAACAGCACGATGCTGAGCTCGGGCTCCATCAGCAGTTCGAGGTGTGGTGCATCCGCGATCAGCGTCGCGCCCTCCCACGCCACCTGCAGCGTCTGCTCGACCGCTGCGCTGTACGCGTCGGTGCCGTGGGTCGCGAGGCTGAACCAGAAGGGCAGGCCACGGGCCCGCCGCGTGAGGTGGTGGGCGTAGTCGCTCGGGTTCCACGGGTGCTCGCCCGCGTCGTCGCCGTGCAGCACGTCGAGGTACTCGGCGTGCTGCGTGTGTGCACGCCGCGCCACCTCCGGCTCGCGGTACACCAGTGCACAGCAGTCGTACGGGGCGAACAGCCACTTGTGCGGGTCGACGATGAAGCTGTCGGCACGCTCGACCCCCCGGTAGCGCGCCCGCACGCTCGGGGCGGCCAGACCGGCACCGCCGTATGCACCGTCGACGTGGAACCAGGTGCCGAGCTCGGCGGCGACATCGGCCGCGCCGTCGAGCGGGTCGATGACACCCGCATTCGTCGTCCCCGAGGTGGCCACGACCGCGATGATGCGCTCGCGGTCGGCGGCGTCGAGGCCGGCGACGAGCTGCCGCAGCGCCGGTACGTCGAGACGCCCGTTGGCGTCGGCACCCGCGGTGAGCACGTCGGCGTCCATCGCGCGCACCGCCGAGGCGACGCTGCTGTGGGCACCCTTCGAGACGATGACCATCGCACGCGTGCGATCGTGTCGGCCGCCCGCCCGTTCGCGCCAGCGCGAGCGCGCCGCCAGCAGCGCACTGAGGTTGCCGGCCGTGCCGCCCGTGACGAACACGCCGCCCGCACCGGCAGGAAAGCCGACGAGGTCGGCCACGTACCGCAATGCCTCGTTCTCGGCGAACACGGCACCGGCACCCTCCATCCACGACCCCGCGTAGATCGAGCTGGCACCGACGACGAGGTCGAACAGGATGCTCGCCTCGGTCGGCGCGGCCGGCACGAACGACAGGAACCGCGGGTGGTCGCTCGAGATGGTCGCCTGCGCGAACACGTCACCGAACACCCGCAGCGCCTCGAGGCCGCCGATGCCGCCCGCCGTCACCGTGCGGCCCGACATCGCGCGCAGCTCGGCCTCGGTACGCGGCGAGTCGAGCGGGGGTGGGTCGAGGCGAATGCGATCGATCGCGTAGCGGATGATCGCCTGGGTCAGCACCTCGGTCGAGGTGTCGTGCGAGTGCATCGCCTGCGAGCGCTGGTCACGCGGATTCATGGCACCACCGTTCGGGTTCGGCCCCTCGCACGGTCGGCGTCGACCGGCGGTGAGCAGCGTCAGTAGTTGACGTCGACGAGCTCGCTGCCCTCGTGGCGGTCGGCTGCGTCGCGGTCGAGCGACGAGCCGAGCAGCGCAGCGATGACGGTCGTCCCCATGAGGGCGACGACCGGGAAGACCAGCAGGGCGATGACGATGGCGATGGCACCGGGCACGGGTCGAATCCTAGTCAGAGCGGCTTGTAGGCCCAGGCCTCGATCTCGACCGCCGCGCCGGCCGGCAGTGCTGCCACACCGATGGTGCTGCGCGCCGGGCGGCTCTCGCCGAAGCCGGCGACGTACGAGGTGTTGAAGTCGGCGAACGTACCCATGTCGGTGAGGAAGCACAGGGTCTTGGCGACGTCGGAGATGTCGGCACCCATCGACGCCAGCTGGGCCTTCAGGTTGACGATCGCCTGCGCCGTCTGGGCGAGGACGCCACCCTCGACGAGCACCCCGTCGTCGAGGCCGAGCTGTCCACTGACGATGATCCAGTCGCCGGCGCGGACTGCAGGGGTGTAGGGGCCGAGGGGCTTGCTCATGCCCGCATCGTAGGCCAGCGCCGCGCGAAGCCCTCGCCCCGCCAGACCGCTAGCGCCACGGCCGCGAACGCTGCGTCGGCACACGCCACCGGCGGCCCGTCCGACGTCTCGATCGTCACCTCGACGCGCGGCATGTCGACGGCGCGCACGATGCCGAAGCTGCGGACGGTGAGGTCGAGCGGCACACCGTCGTCACCCACCGTGATGCCTTCGCTGCGCACCCATCCCAGCGCCATGTGCGCTGCACCGATGCAGTAACTGCGGACGACGGTCTCGTCGAGCACCTCACCACACCGAACCCTGATGTGCACCGTGCCGTCGTCGGCGACCGACGCGTGCGCCGCGCCTCCGGCTGGCGAGGTGATCCAGCCGTCCGCAGGCGCAGTCAGCACTGCTGCCTCGACCCAGCCCGCCCCGCGCACCCGGGCCGAGGTCGGCGGGCCGACGACGTCCACCTCCTCGACCACCAGGCCCGGCGCGACCGCGGCGATCGCAGCGGCGATGCCGGGCGTGCGCGCCACACGCAGGACACCGGTGCCGTCCGCGCGAACGCCGCCAGCGACCGGCGGCCGCTTCGGGCCCAGCCGCACGACGTCTTCGCGCGACCACGTCGCCACCACGGTGTGGCCGCAGTCGTCGGCGAGCCGCCGGGCGACCTCACCCAGCACCGCGAGCTCGCCGGACTGCTTGCCACCGAATGCGCCACCGTTCGCCAGCACCGCCGCCGGCTCGGCACCGGGTGCGCACCACGCCGCGG
>JBMSSR010000033.1:0-16437 GCA_049424465.1 Ilumatobacteraceae bacterium | reverse complement strand
GCGACCACCGCGACCCGATGCGGATGGCGGTGGTCGTCGACGGGAAGCCGAGCCGTACCCGCTACGTCGTGCTCGACGAGTTCCGCGAACCGGTCGTGGCGAGCCTGCTCGAGTGTCGGCTCGAGTCGGGACGCACGCACCAGATCCGCGTCCACCTCAGCGCCATCGGCCACCCGGTGGTCGGCGATGCCGCCTACGGCGGCATCCGCGTGCAGGTGTCGTCGCCGCGACCGTTCCTCCACGCTGCAGCGCTCGCCTTCGAGCACCCGGTCAGCGGCCAGCCGATGCGCTTCGAGTCGCCGCTGCCCGACGACCTCGGCAGCGTGCTCGCGCTGTTCTCGGCCTGACGGCGCGGCCGAGCAGCGGCTGGTCGTCGGCTCAGGTCGGCCGCGGGGTCGCGTTGTCTGCGAGTCGTGCCTCGGGCCAGGCCGTGTCGCCGCGGGCGGCGTCGGCGACATCCTGCAGCGTGAAGGCCTCCATCATCCGCCGCATCTGCTCGCCGGCCGACTTCCAGATGGCGAGCAGCACGCACTGGCCCTCGTGGTCGCAGGCGCCGTCCTGGTGCGGCTCGCCGAAGTCGCCGAGGCTGATCGGACCGTCGACCGCCGACAGGATCTCGCTGAGCCTGATCTCGGCAGCGGGTCGAGCCAGGACGTAGCCACCGCCGACGCCACGCTTCGAGCGGACGAGGCCGGCGCCCTTCAGCGACAGCAGGATCTGTTCGAGGTACGGCTGGGGGATCGCCGTGCGCTCGGCAATGTCGCGCACCGAGGTCGGCCCGCTCGAGGTGTGGTGCAGCGCCAACGACAGCAGCGCCCGACAGGCGTAGTCACCTTTGCTCGAGACGCGCACAGGTCCATCGTAGGCGAGGGGCCGCATCGCGCGCGGGTGATCGGCGGCGGACGGACGGCGTGTCGGCGCGCGCCGGACAGCGGAACGGTCGGTGACCACCGGATGGCGGTGAGGCACCGGGTCGTGGTGGACTGGCACCATGACGAGCGCTGCAGGCCCGATCGCGCCCGACTACTCGGGGCCGAACGTCCGCGGCATCGTGCCGGCGCTCCTGGCGCCGCGCTCGGCGCCGCCACCGTCGTGGCTCGACAGCGAACTCGTCGCTGCACCGCAAGTGGTCGTACTGGTCCTCGACGGGCTCGGCTGGTGGCAGCTCGACGAGCGGCGGTCGGTCGCGCCGACGCTGGCGTCGATGCGCGGTGGCCCGATCACCACGGTGGCGCCGTCGACGACGGCCACGGCACTGACGTCGATCACCACCGGGCTCACGCCGGGTGAGCACGGACTCGTCGGCTACCGCATGGACATCGGCGGCGGCGTGATGAACGTGCTGCGGTGGTACCACCCGACGGGCGATGCCCGGCGCACGGTCGACCCGGCCCGCACGCAGCCGTTCCGGCCGTTCCTCGGCGAGTCGGTGCCGGTCGTCAGTCGCGCCGACCTCGAGGGCACGGCGTTCACGGCGGCGCACCTGCGCGGTACTCGACCGCACGGCTGGCGCACGATGTCGGGCCTCCCCGTGACGGTGGCGCAGCTCATCGGGTCCGGCGAACGGTTCGTGTACGCGTACTACGACGGCATCGACAAGGTGGCGCACGCCAGTGGGTTCGGCGAGCACTACGACGCCGAGCTCGCAGCAGCGGACCGACTGGTGGCGGACCTGCTCGAGCGGCTACCGGGCGGCACTGGCGTGGTGGTCATTGCCGACCACGGTCAGGTCCACGTGGGGGCGAACACCCTGCCCCCGCACCCCGACGTGCTGCGCCTGACTCGGTACCAGTCGGGCGAGGGGCGGTTCCGGTGGCTGCACGCCCGTCCCGGCGCGGCCGACGACCTGCTCGAGGCCGCTCGGTCGCACCACGCCGACGTGGCCTGGGTGCGGTCGCGCGCCGAGGTACTCGATGCCGGGTGGTTCGGCCCGCTGGTCAGCCCGCCGGTCGCCTCCCGGCTCGGTGACGTGGCGCTGGTGACCAGTGCACCGGTGAGCTTCGACGACCCGGACGACACGGGATCGACACCGCTGGTGTGCCGGCACGGTTCCCTCACGCCTGCCGAGATGCACGTACCCTTGTTGACCGCGGTGTGCTGAGCGGTGTCTCCGCCCTGAGCGCCGTGCCGCCCGCTGACCGAATCCACTGTTCCCCCGACGAGGACCGATGACCGACACCAACGAACCGACCACCAGTGCCGCCGAGCACGCTTCGACGCCGGCCACCCCGTCGGACGTGCCGTCCGAGACCGTCACCGAGCCGGCCAAGGTGATGCGTATCGGCTCGATGGTCAAGCAGTTGCTCGACGAGGTGCGCAGCAGCCCGCTCGACGAGGCGAGTCGCGGTCGACTCGCCGAGATCTACGAGCGCTCGATCGTCGAGCTCGGTGACGCACTGTCGCCCGACCTCCAGCAGGAGCTGCACATGCTTGCGCTGCCGTTCGAGGACACACCGAGCGACGCCGAGCTGCGCATCGCCCAGGCGCAACTCGTCGGATGGCTCGAGGGGCTGTTCCACGGGATCCAGGCGACCCTGTTCGCCCAGCAGCTGGCAGCCCGCCAGCAGCTCGAGCAGATGCGCCAGCTGCCGCAGGGCATGGTGGCGCCGGGCGGCATGCCGCCCGGTCAGGTCGTCGAGGCGAGCGAGCGCCCCGGGACCTACCTCTGAGCCGGCAGCCCGGCCGGCGTCGGGGTCGAACGGCCGGTTGATCGGCTCGCTCGGTCGGCCGGGGGAGGGCGATGCGCCCGGCCTCACACCGGTTCCCACACTGGTTCTCGCGGGCGTGCTGGTCCGGCGCGATCGCGGCTAGGGTCGCTGAACTACATCCATGTGATCCGCCGACAGCGAAAGGGGTTCGCCGATCGTGGGCGACTCGTTCACCCACCTCCATGTGCACACCGAGTTCTCGATGCTCGACGGTGCGGCACGACTCGACGAACTCGTCGCGCGCGCAGCGGAGGACGGCCAGCCCGCACTCGGGATGACCGACCACGGCAACATGTACGGCGTCCTCGAGTTCTACAAGGAGTGCCGGAAGCAGGGCGTCAAGCCGATCATCGGCACCGAGGCCTACATGGCGTTCGAGTCACGGCACGAGCGCCCACCGCGTCGAGGCCGGATGGACGACTCCGGCGGCGAGGCCGAGGGTGGCAAGAAGCAGTACTACCACCTCACCCTGCTCGCCGAGAACGAGCATGGGTACCGCAACCTCATCCAACTCGCCAGCCTCGCCTTCCTCGAGGGCTACTACTACAAGCCGCGCATGGACTGGGAGCTGCTCGAGAAGTACCACCACGGCCTCATCGCCACGACGGGCTGCCTCGGCGGTCACGTCCTGCAGTCGCTCGTCAACGGTGACGAGAAGGGTGCCGTCGAGAAGGCTGCACGCCTGCAGGACATCTTCGGTCGCGACAACCTGTTCGTCGAGATCCAGGACCACGGACTACAGGCACAGCGCGACACGAACCCGAAGCTCATCGAGATCGCCAAGCGCATCGGTGCACCGCTCATCGCCACCAACGACTCGCACTACGTGCATCGCGACGACCACACCGCGCACGACGCCCTACTGTGTGTGCAGACGGGCACCACGCTCTCCGACCCGAACCGGTTCAAGTTCGAGGGGCACGAGCACTATCTCAAGTCGGCGAACGAGATGCGGTACCTCTTCCGCCATGTGCCCGAGGCGTGTGACAACACGCTGTGGGTGGCCGAGCGCGCCGACCTCACCATCGAGTTCGGCAAGCCGCAGTTGCCCAACTTCCCGATCCCCGAGGGTTTCGCGGACGATGCGTCCTACCTCGATCACCTCACGTGGGAGGGTGCGCGGGCGCGCTGGGGCGAGACGTTGCCCTCCACCGTCATCGAGCGACTCAGCTACGAACTCCAGGTCATCAAGAACATGGGGTTCGCGAGTTACTTCCTCATCGTCTGGGACCTCATCCGCCACGCCAAGGAGTCGGGCATCCGCGTGGGCCCTGGCCGCGGCTCGGCGGCCGGCTGTGCGGTGGCCTACTGCCTGCGCATCACCGAGCTCGACCCGATCAAGTACGACCTGCTGTTCGAGCGCTTCCTCAACCCGAGCCGTGTCTCGATGCCCGATATCGACATGGACTTCGACTCGCGCTACCGCGACGAGATGATCCGGTACGCCGCCGAGCGGTACGGGCGCGACCATGTGGCGCAGATCATCACGTTCGGCACCATCAAGGCACGCAACGCCGTGCGCGACGCAGCCCGCGTCCTCGGGTTCCCGTACGGCATGGGTGACAAGATCGCGAAGGCGATGCCGCCGCTGGTGATGGGTCGCGACACGCCGCTCAAGTACTGCTTCGAGCAGCACCCCAAGTACGCCGACGGCTACAAGGCTGCCGTCGAGCTGCGCGCGATGTACGACACGGATCCCGACGTGCGGCGAGTGGTCGACGTCGCGAAGGGACTCGAGGGCCTCAAGCGCAGCGACGGCATCCATGCCGCCGCGGTGGTGATCACCAAGGAACCGCTCACCAGTTATCTGCCGATCCAGCGCAAGCCCGAGGCGGGCCAGAGCGCCGACAATGCGCCCACCATCACCCAGTTCGAGATGCACGGTGTCGAGGAACTCGGCCTGCTCAAGATGGACTTCCTCGGCCTGCGCAACCTCGATGTCATCACCGACACCGTGGCGATGGTGCGGGCCACCAAGAACCCGACGTTCGACATCGACTCGGTGCCGCTCGACGACCCCAAGGTGTTCAAACTGCTCGCCCGCGGCGACACGATGGGCATCTTCCAGCTCGAGTCCTCGCCGATGCGGGCACTGCTCCGCTCGATGGCACCCACCACGTTCGAGCACGTGAGCGCTGTGCTCGCGCTCTACCGGCCGGGGCCGATGAGCGTCAACATGCACAACGACTATGCCGATCGCGTCAACGACCGGCAGGAGGTCTCGTACTTCCACCCCGACGCGCGCGAGGTGCTCGGCGACACCTACGGCCTGATGATCTATCAGGAGAGCGTGATGCGTGTGGCACAGAAGTTCGCCGGCTACTCGCTCGCCGAGGCCGACAACCTGCGCAAGGCCTGCGGCAAGAAGATCCGCGAGCTGATGGCCAAGGAGCGCGAGTCGTTCGAGGCGGGCTGCGAGCGCACCGGCTACGGCCGTGACCTGGGCAAGCAACTCTTCGACGTCATCGAGAAGTTCGCGGACTACGCGTTCAACAAGAGCCACACCTTCGGTTACGGACTCATCACGTACCAGACGGCCTTCCTGAAGGCGCACTACCCGGTCGAGTACATGGCGTGCCTGCTGACGAGCGTCAAGGACAAGCTCGACAAGATGGCGGTGTACCTCGCCGACGCTCGTGCGGCGGGCATCAAGGTGCTGACGCCCGACATCAACCGGTCGCTCATCGACTTCGCCGCGCTCGACCCGGCCGACGTGCCCATCGAGGTCGAACTGCCGCCCAACAGCCCCGGCGCGATCCCGTTCGGCCTGTCGGCCATCCGCAACGTCGGCGAGGGCCTCGTCGAACTGTTGCTCCGCGAGCGCTCGGCCAACGGCCCGTTCGAGACGTTCTACGACTTCGCCGAGCGCGTGCCCGAGCAGGTGCTCAACAAGCGGACGGTCGAGTCGCTCATCAAGGCGGGGGCGTTCGACTCGCTCGGTCACCCGCGCAAGGGGTTGCTCGCCGTGTTCGAGCAGATCATCGACACCACGGTGGCGCGCCGCCGCCAGCGCGACCAAGGTGTGATGAGTCTGTTCGGCGACCTGTCGGGTGACGACGACATCGGGTTCGACGAACGTGCCCCGATCCCGAAGGTCGAGTTCGAGCGCTCCGAACGCCTGCGCTTCGAGAAGGAGATGCTCGGCCTGTACGTCAGTGACCACCCGTTGTCGGGAGTAGAGGGCTCACTGCGCCGCAAGACCGACTGCTCGATCGCCGAGGCCGCCGATCGCGAGGACGGTGCGGTGATGGTGCTCGGTGGGCTCATCACCGGTCTGGCGCGCAAGTACACCAAGAAGGGCGACCAGATGGCCGTGTTCACGCTCGAGGACCTCGAGTCGTCCATCGAGGTCACGGTCTTCCCCCGGTCGCTCACCGAGATCGGCCACAAACTCGCCGACGACGGCGTCGTCACGGTCAAGGGGCGGCTCGACAAGCGCGACGAGTCGAGGGTGGGGTTCAACGTGCTCGACGTGCAGGTGCTCGACATGCTCGACATCGTCGACGCGCCGCCGCTGCGCCTGCGCGTGCCGGCCACCTCGCTCAACGAGGGCAAGGTCCGTCAGATCAAGGCCGTGCTCAACGACCATCCCGGCACCTCGCCGGTGTTCCTGCACCTCGGCCAGGGCAAGGTGCTGCGGCTCGGCGACGAGTTCCGGGTCGACCTCGACAGGGCGGTCGGCGAGTTGCGCATGCTGCTCGGCCACGACGCCGTGGTGCTGTGACCGCGCCCAGGGTCCGCCCGACCTGACCGTCTGCTCACGGTGTGACCACCGTGAGACCCTCGGCGGACGCCCTCGGTGGCGGTGCGTGACCACCGGCCACGCTGCGTGACAGAGCCTCCAGGGACGGTTACCGGAGAATCGTGGCAGACTGTGTACTTCGCATGTGGCCCCCTGGCCGGGGAGTGGAAGGAATCGAGGCCAATGGCACTCGCAGTGGCAACCCGGGACTGTGCAGCGCTCACCGACGGCGATCTCGACGAGATGGCGTCGATGGGCGGCGCATTCGACATCGGTGTCCTCTCGAAGGCGAAGGAGGACTGGGTCCTCAGCACGACGGCCCGCGACGAGGGCAAGCTCGTCGGGTTCACGTTCTCGACCCTCGAGCGCATCGGCGGGACGCCGTGCGTCCTCATCGGCCTGATGAGTGTCAAGCGCACCGGCAAGCGCGACTCCGTGCTCAAGGGCCTCATGGCCGAGGCGTACCACCGTGCGCTGATGGCGTTCCCCGACGAGGACGTCGTCGTCGGCAGCCGGTTCGTCACCGCGGGCGCCCTCGAGGCGTTCAAGCAGCTCGACGAGATCATCCCGCGTCCCGGCCACCGTGCCGTGGGCGAGGAGCGGGCGTGGGGCCGCCGACTGGCCAAGCGCTTCGCCGTCGACACGCAGTACGACGAGCAGTCGTTCGTGGTCAAGTCCAACGGCCAGAGCGGCTTTCTCGACCACGAGACCGCCAAGCCGGAGAAGGTCAAGCCCGACGTCGCGACCCTGTTCGCATCGGTCAAGGCTGACAAGGGCGGTTCGCTCGTGGTGCACGGCTGGGTGATGGCCGAGGACCTCGTCAAGCTGGGCGCACGCTGATCGCTGACCGCGACACTGCCGACTCGACGGTGCTCGAGGCGGTGATCCGCCGACGGCGGATGACGCGACGGTTCGTCCGTGGGTCGCTCTCCGCTGCCGACGTCGCGCCGCTCGTCGATCTCGCCCGCCGTGCGCCGAGCGCCGGATACAGCCAGGGCGTTCACTTCGTCGTCCTCGACGGCGTTGCGCTGCAGTCGTTCTGGCAGGTCACGGGTGCCGCCGAGTGGTTCGCCGACGTGCAGCCCGGCGTGTTGGATGCGCCAGTCGTGGTCCTCCCGCTGGCCGACCCCGACGCGTACACGTCGCGGTACGCGGCACCCGACAAGGCCGGTCACGGTCTCGAGGTGGCCGCCAACTGGGAGGTCCCGTTCTGGCTCACCGACGCGGCGATGGCCACCCAGAACCTGCTGCTGCTGGCCGAGGCCGGTGGGCTCGGGGCTCTGTATTTCGGCATCTTCCGCAATGCGCGCGAGGCACTCGACGAGCTCGGTGTACCCGCACACGTGCTGCAGGTCGGTGCAGTCGCGCTGGGTGTGCGTGCTGACGACGACCGGCCGACTGGGTCAGCAGTGACGCGGCCCCGCCTGGCGGCGGCCGATGTCGTGCACCTCGGCGGTTGGTGACCACCCGACGCCGCCCGGTCGGCGGTCGCCCGGCGTGACGCCGCGTATCAGGCGCCGATCGCGTGGTAGCCGCCGTCGACGTGCACGATCTCGCCCGTCGTCGCGGGGAACCAGTCACTGAGCAGCGCGATGCAGGCCTTGGCAACCGCCCGGTTCTGGTCGGTGACGTCCCAGCCGAGCGGGGCACGGTCGTCCCACACGTCCTCGAACTTCTTGAACCCGGGGATGCTCTTCGCGGCGATGGTCTTGACGGGCCCGGCAGCGACGAGGTTGCTGCGGATGCCGCGCGGGCCGAGGTCCTTGGCGAGGTACCTGCTGACACTCTCGAGGGCGGACTTGGCGACGCCCATCCAGTTGTAGGCGGGCCAGGCGACCGTGTTGTCGAAGTCGAGCCCCACGAATGCCCCACCCGCTGTCATCAGCGGGACGAACGCGTCGGCGAGGGCCTTGAGCGAGTACGCGCTGACGTGCAGCGCCACCGACACGTCGGGCCAGGTCGGGCCGAGGAAGTCGTCGCCGAGGCATGCCTCGGGGGCGAACCCGATGCTGTGCAGCACACCGTCGACCCGGCCCCACTTCGCCGCGAGCTGCTCGCGCACCGACACCAGGTGGTCGGGATTCGTGACGTCGAGTTCGTAGACATCGACCGGGGTGGGCAGTTTTCGACCCGTGCGCTCGGTCAGGCTGAGGGCGCGGCCGGCGCCAGTGAGGACGATCTCGGCGCCCTCCTGCTGGGCCAGCACGGCGACGCCGTAGGCGAGCGAGGCGTCGGTGAGGACGCCGGTGACCACGATCTTCTTGCCGTCGAGCAGACCCATGGGCCGATCGTAGCCAGCGACTGCGATCGAGGACGGCCCTCGGTCGGGGCCGGTGCAGCAACGTGTGGCATCCTTCGGCGATGCGAATCGGGATCCTCGGCGGTACGGGTCCGGCCGGGAGCGCGCTCGGCGCGCGCCTCGCGTCGGTCGGCTACGACGTCGTGATCGGGTCGCGCTCCAAGTACCGGGCCATGGAGGCCCGCGACAGCCAGGTCGAGCGCTGGCCCGACCTCGCCGAGCGACTCGGGTTCGGCGACAACGCCCAGGCGTCGGAGTGCGATCTGGTGGTCATCGCCACGCCGTGGGACTCGGCGGCCACCACCGCCCAGGAGGTGGCGCCGCAACTGACCGGCAAGGTGCTGGTGAGCATGGCGAATGCGCTCGTGCGCGTCGGCCACGAGTTCCAGCCCCTCGTGCCGCCCCGCGGCAGCGTCGCTGCGCACGTCCAGGCGGCGGTGCCGGCGAGCAGGGTCGTGGCCGCGTTCCACCACCTCCCGGCCACCGAACTCGGACACATCGGATCGCCCATCGACAGCGACGTGCTCATCTGCGGCGACGATGCGGAGGCAGTGCGGATGGTCATGGACATCGTCCGTCACATTCCGGGGTGCCGGCCGCTCGATGCCGGTGAGCTGTCGAACGCGACGGCCATCGAGGCGTTCACGGCAGTGCTGCTGCAGCTGAACGTCCGCTACCGAACCCGTGTCGCCCCGAAGCTCACCGGCATCTCCGCTGACCCCCTCTCGCAGCGGCCGGGAGGTTGAAGCCGGTCGCGGCCCGCGACGCGCGGTAGCGTCAGCCGGGTGAGCATGCGGCTGTACGACACCGCCCGGCGGGCCGTGGTGCCGTTCGAGCCCGACGAGCAGGTCCTGATGTATACGTGCGGCATCACGCCGTACGACGCGACGCACCTGGGTCACGCAGCGACGTTCATCACCTACGACGTGCTGCAGCGCCGACTCATCGACCGTGGCCACACCGTGAAGTGCGTCCGCAACGTCACCGACGTCGACGACCCACTGTTCGCCAAGGCCCGACAGCTCGGGGTTCATTACCTCGACCTGGCGGCAGGGGAGGAGGCGCGGTTCGAGCGTGACCTCGAGGCGCTCAATGCGCTGCCGGTGCACAGCACGCCGCGCGCGTCCTCAGCGATTCCCGACATCCGTGGGTTCATCGGCATGGTGCTCGACCGCGGCTACGCCTACGAGGCAGGTGGATCGGTGTTCTTCGACGTCGCCCGCTTCGAGTCGTTCGGCTCGGTGAGCAACTACGACCACGAGACGATGCTCGAGTTCGCACGCGAGCGTGGCGGTGACGTCGACAACCCCGCGAAGCGGCACCCGCTCGACTTCGTGCTGTGGCAGCCGTCCGCGCCCGACGAGCCGAGCTGGGACACGATGTGGGGGGCCGGACGACCCGGGTGGCACATCGAGTGCAGCGCACTGGCGCTGCGCGAGCTCGGCACCACCATCGACCTGCACGGCGGTGGCAGCGACCTGATCTTCCCGCACCACGAGTGCGAGCGGGCGCAGAGCGAGGCTGCCACCGGCATGCCCTTCGTCAAGCACTGGATGCACGTGGCGATGGTCTACAAGGACGGCCACAAGATGTCGAAGAGTCTCGGCAACCTCGTGTTCGTCGATGCGTTGCGCGCCGAGTGGGACCCGCGGGTCATCCGCCTCGCCATCATCGAGCACCACTACCGGCACGAATGGGAGTGGGACGACGGGCTCATGCCGCGCAACCAGCGTCGGCTCGAGCAGTGGCTCGCGGTGTCCGGTTCCGAGAGCGGCGTCGTCGACGACGTGCGGGCGGCACTGGACGACGACCTCGACACGCCGTCGGCGCTGACGGTCATCGATCGCGCCGCGGCCGCCGGCAAGGGTGTGCACGACGCCATGCGGCTGCTCGGCCTGCCGACCTGACCCGACCGGGCGGCGCCGATCCCCGAAGTGCCCATTTCCCGCAGGGCCGGGGAGGGATACGCTCCGCGCATGGTGGGCACCGGGGGCACGCCGTGAGGGCCGAGGGAGCCGGCCGTGCACAGGAACGTGCTCGCCGCGTGCTGCGGCCACTCGCGATGAGGCTCTGGGACTTCACGCTCGAGGGCTTCGACCGGCTGCCGGCGGAGGGCCCCGCGATCCTCGCCCCCAACCACGTCAGCTTCCTCGACTCGGCGTTCCTGATGCTGCACGTACCGCGCAACATCAGTTTCGTCGGCAAAGCCGAGTACATGGACTCGTGGAAGACGAGGGTGCTCTTCCCGATGATGGGCATGATCCCCATCGACCGGTCGGGTGGTGAGAAGAGTCAGGCCGCCCTCGACACCGCGGAGGCCGTGTTGCGGCGCGGCGAACTGTTCGGCATCTTCCCCGAGGGGACGCGCAGCCGCGATGGAGTGCTGCACAAGGGGCGCACCGGCGCTGCGCGGCTGGCCCTCACGGTGGGCTGCCCGATCTTCCCGGTCGGCGTGATCGGTACCCGCGAGATCCAGCCACCTGACGCGCCGGTGCCGCGACTGTTCCGCGAGTGCACCATCAGGATCGGCCGGCCGATCAACGTGCAGCGCTCTCGCGACCGCGCCGACGACCGCATGGTGCTGCGCCAGATCACCGACGAGTTGATGTTCGAGGTGCGCGAGTTGACCGGTCAGGCGTATCGCAACGTCTACGTCGGGGCGACGGACGAGGCCGAACCGCCGGTGCGTGCGACCATTCGAGCGGTTGACGGCAGTGAGGCCTCCGTCCCCGAAACCCAGCGGGTCGGAGTCGGGGCCTCCCCGTAGACTTCGGGGCCGTATGGCCGACATCACCATCTCGCTCCCGGACGGCTCGCAGCGCTCCCTCCCTGACGGTGCCACTGCGGCCACCCTGGCTGCGTCCATCGGGTCGCGGCTGGCCAAGGCGGCCGTGGCGGCGGTGGTCGACGGCGTCGAGATCGACCTCGGCGTGCCGCTGCCGGCGGGCGCGACCGTCTCGATCGTCACCGCCGACTCCGACGAGGGTCGCCATGTGCTTCGCCACAGCACGGCACACGTGATGGCGCAGGCAGTCACCCAGTTGTTCCCCGGCGCCAAGTTCTCGATCGGCCCGGCGATCACCGACGGCTTCTACTACGACTTCGAGCTGCCCGGCGGCCGGACGTTCAGCGAGGCCGACCTCGAGGCCATCGAGGCGCGAATGCGCGAGATCATCAAGGCCGACCAGTCGTTCGTCCGTGAAGAACTGCCTGCCGCTGACGCGTTGCGCCTGTTCGCCGATCAGCCGTACAAGTGCGAGATCATCGAGCGCGTCTCGTCGGGTGCGGCTGACGCCGACGATGCCGGTGAACTCGGGGCCGGTGAGACCATCAGCGTGTACCGCAACTCGCCTGAGTTCGTCGACCTGTGCCGCGGACCCCACGTGCCCAGCACCAGCCGGCTCGGCCACTTCACGCTGATGAAGGTCGCCGGCGCCTACTGGCGTGGCAACGAGAAGGGCCCGATGCTGCAACGCATCTACGGCACGGCGTGGGACAGCAAGGCTGCGCTCGACGAGCACCTGCACCGCCTCGAGGAGGCCGAGAAGCGCGACCACCGCAAGCTCGCCACCGAACTCGACCTGCTCAGCTTCCCGAGCGAGCTCGGCGGTGGCCTCGCGGTGTGGCACCCCAAGGGTGCGATCGCCCGCAAGCTGATGGAGGACTACAGCCGCGAGCGCCACCTCAACGGCGGCTACCAGTTCGTCTACACACCGCACCTCGCCAACGCGAACCTGTTCGAGACGAGCGGCCACCTCGGGTTCTACAAGGACGGCATGTACCCGGCCATGGAGATGGACAACGGGACGTACTACCCGAAGCCCATGAATTGCCCGATGCACTGCCTCATCTACGCCAGCCGCCAGCGCAGCTACCGCGAGCTGCCGTTACGCCTGTTCGAGCTGGGCACCGTGTACCGCTACGAGCGCGCCGGCACGCTGCACGGCCTCATGCGCATCCGTGGCTTCACGCAGGACGACTCGCACATCTACTGCACCGAGGACCAGCTGCAGGACGAGATCGCGTCGCTGCTCGAGTTCGTCATGAGTGTGCTGCGTGCCTTCGGCTTCGACGAGTTCACCGCCAACCTCAGCACCAAGGACCCGAAGAAGTACGTCGGCTCCGACGAGATCTGGGACAAGGCCACCGGCGCCCTGCGCTCGGCACTCGAGAAGTTCGGCCTGCCGTACAAGATCAAGGAGGGTGACGCCGCCTTCTACGGCCCGAAGATCGACATCGACGTGCGCGATGCGATCGGCCGCACGTGGCAGCTCAGCACCATCCAGTGCGACTTCAACCACCCGATGCGATTCGAACTCGAGTACGTCGGGGCCGACGGTGCCCGTCACCGTCCGATCATGCTGCACCGCGCCCTCTTCGGGTCGATCGAACGATTCTTCGGCGTGCTCCTCGAGCACTACGCAGGTGCATTCCCCACGTGGATGGCGCCGTTGCAGGCCCGGGTGCTGCCCGTTGCCGACGCCCACCAGGGTTACGCCGAGCAGGCCGTGGCTCGTCTGCGCGAGGCCGGGTTCCGTGCCGACCTGGTCGATGCTGGTGACCAGCTCGGCAAGCGCATCCGTGCCGCCAAGCTCGAGAAGATCCCCTACGTGTTGGTCGTGGGCGACGACGACGTGGCCGCGTCGACCCTCGGCGTCAACCCTCGCGGCGGTGAGGTCGAGCGCGGTGTCGGCCTCGACGAGTTCGTCGGCCGGCTGCGCCACGCGGTCGCCGCCCAGCTGGCTGCGGCCCGCTGAGCGGAGCGGGCCCTGCGACTCGACCGGCTGTGGAACGGGTGGCGCGCCCAGTACGTCAACGAGGCCGCCGACCGCCCCCGCGACAACGGGAGTGTCTTCACCCACATCCTCGACTCGGGCCTGCCCGACAGCGAGACGAACATCGTGTACCGCGGCGAGGAGGTGTTCGTGATCCTCAACGCGTTCCCGTACACGTCTGGTCATGTGCTCGTCCTGCCGTATCGCGAGGTGCCTGACATCGAGTCGCTGACGGCGAGCGAGCACACCGAGCTGTGGGCGCTGGTGACTGCTGCGGTCCGCGCCGTCAAGACCGCCTATCGACCCGGTGGCGTCAACGTCGGTATCAACCTCGGCACGGCAGCCGGTGGCAGCGTGAGCGAGCACCTGCACGTGCACGTCCTGCCCCGGTGGGCTGGTGACGGCAACTTCATGACGACGATCGCCGAGGCCCGCACGCTGCCCGAGCCCCTGTCCGAGTCGGCGCGCAAGATCCGCGAGGCCTGGCCGGCCGGTTGACGGACGACGGGTCGCGGCCGGACGACACGGTCTCGCCGGCGGCGCCCGCAACGTGTGAGACTCGCTGCATGCGCGCAGTGGTGTTGTCGAGTCATGGTGGCCCCGAGGTGCTCGAGATCAGGGACGTGCCCGATCCAGTACCCGGTCCCGACGAGGTGTGTGTGGCGATCGCTGCCACGGCCGTGAACCGCGCCGATGTGCTGCAGCGCCTCGGTGCGTACCCCGACCCGAGAGGCCGCGTGCCGGAGATCCCCGGTCTCGAGTTCGCCGGCACGGTCGAGTCGGTCGGGGAGCGGGTGACGATGTGGCGCGTCGGCGACAGGGTGATGGGCATCGAGGCGGGCGGCGCCTACGCCGAGCGCATCTGTACTCATGAGCGCCAATTGATGGCGGTGCCGACCTCGCTCTCGCTGCACGACGCTGCGGCGATCCCCGAGGTGTTCCTCACCGCGTGGGACGCGCTCGTCGTCCAGGGCGGCCTCACCAGTGGTCGATGGGCGCTGGTGCACGCTGGTGCGAGCGGTGTGGGGACGGCCGGTATCCAGATCGCGCGGGCGATCGGCGCGCGCATCGCCGTCACCTGCTCGGCCGGCAAGGCCGATGTCTGCAGGTCACTGGGCGCCACGCTGGTGCTGGAGCGCTCGCCACACCCGTGGCTCACCGACGCGATGGCGGCGGTACCGGGTGGGTTCGACGTGGTGCTCGACGTGATCGGTGGCGATGAGGTCGAGCGCAACCTCACTGCGGTGGCGCCCCGCGGCACGATTGTGCAGGTCGGTCTGATGGGTGGCGGCCGGGTGCCCGTCGACGTCGGCCTGCTGATGGCCCGACGGTCGCGGTGGATCGGCACCACGCTGCGCGCCCGCCCACTCGAGGAGAAGGTGGTCGTCACACGGCGATTCGTCGCCGAGATGCTGCCGCTCTTCGAGGATGGCACCCTGCGCCCGGTCATCGACAGCACGTTCGGTCTCGAGCAGATCGCCGACGCCCATCGCCACATGGAGGCCAACGCCAACGCCGGCAAGATCGTCGTGACCGTGGCCTGACGGCGGGTGCCGTCGAGCCCGATGCGTCAGTCGACGACGATGCGAACGGTGTGGTGCCCGGTCGCCCCGTCGGGATCGACCGGACGTCGTTCGTCGGTCTGCACGTCACCGAATCCGTCGGTGGCGCGCACCTCGATGACGTGCTCGCCTGCGGTCGCGGTCCAGTCGAGCGCCCACTGCCGCCACGCGTCGGCGGTGGGCTCGGCCCCGAGGGCGGCGGCCTGCCAGTCGCCGCCGTCGACGCGCACCTCGACGGCGTCGATGCCCCGCTGCATCGCCCCCGCGCCGCCGGCGCTGGTGACCGGTCCGGGCTCGAGCGTGGCGCCGGCGGGAGGGGCGCCGCTCCGCGACTGGGTCTTGACCGGTGCGTCGCGCGCCCACCCGCGCGGGATCCAGTAGCCCTGGTCGGCCCACGTCGTCAGCGTGATGCGTCGCAGCCACTTGGTAGCGCTGACGTAGCCGAACAGACCGGGTACGACGAGCCGCACCGGGAAGCCGTGTGCCGGTGGCAGGGGCTCGCCGTTCATGGCCACGGCCACGAGCGCATCACGACCGTCCAGCGCATCCTCGACCGGAAAGCCACACGTCCACCCGTCCTCCGACGTCGAGAACACCTGCTCGGCCCCGTCCGCGATCCCCACCTCGTCGAGCAGGTCACGCAGCAGGACACCTGTCCAGCGCGCCGTGCCGATGTAGTCGCCGCCGACCTCGTTGGAGACGCAGCCGATGGTGATCAGCCGTTCGACCATCGGGCGCGCCAGCAGGTCGTCGTAGCTGAGTGTGAGCGGCCGTTCGACCATGCCGTTGATGTCGAGCCGCCACGTCGCCACGTCGATGTCGGGCACCGACCAGGCAGTGTCGATGAGGAAGAACTCGTCGTTCGGTGTGATGAAGGGCGTGGACGGATCGAGATCGACACCGTCCGGCACCGCCACCGGCTCGGTGACGGCCGGTATGGACACACCGGTGGGCAACGTCGCCGCGCTGCCGCGGCTGCGGCCCCGGCGAGGGACGAGCGCGACCGCAGTGGCTGCTGTGGCGACCATGGCGACGAGCGCGGCGATGAAGGTCCGGCGGACGGGCCGCCTCAGGTCGAGGTCGTCGCGGTCGTCGAGCGGCTCGGGCATCGAACGCTGGTCGGTCAGCGGTCGGCGATCGGCACGTACGGCCGCTCACCAGCGCCCGTGTACCACTGGCGCGGCCGACTGATCTTCTGGTCCTTGTCGGTCAGCAGTTCCTGCCAGTGCGCAAGCCAGCCGACGGTGCGCGGGATCGCGAACAGCACGGTGAACATGTCGACCGGGAAGCCGAGTGCCTGGTAGATGAGACCCGAGTAGAAGTCGACGTTGGGGTACAGCTTGCGGTCGAC
>JBMSSR010000032.1:0-16540 GCA_049424465.1 Ilumatobacteraceae bacterium | reverse complement strand
CCATGACGATCGACTACGCACAGCGGCTCGTGGGTGACGAGCGGGTGATCACCACCGGTGACGGCACGAAGATCAGCGCGGTCAGCATGGGCTCCGGGACACCGGTGGTCCTCGCACACGGGTACGCGGTCGACCGCGACTGCTGGAACGTCGTCGCCGACGACCTGGTGCGGCGCGGCTATCGGGTCATCGCGTTCGACCAGCGCGGCCACGGGCGCAGCACCATCGGCACCGAGGGTGTCGGTTCGCGCCAGATGGTCAACGACTACCTCGCCGTGCTGCGCGAGTACGACGTGCGCAACGGTGTACTGGTCGGTCACAGCATGGGTGGCTTCCTCGCCATCCGCGCACTCGTCGAGCATTCGAACGCGATGGCACAGCACCTCCGGGGCTGCCTGCTGATGGCGACGTTCGCCGGCGACGTGAACCGCAAGAACCTGCAGAACCGCGTCCAGATTCCGCTCATCCAACTCGGCGTCATGGGCCGGTTGGTACGCAACCGCTCGATCGCGCGCGGCTTCGCCAAGACCCTGCTCGGTGACGTCAAGGACCCCGGCATGATCGAGGCCTTCATCGACGTGTTCTCGCAGGCCGACCTGACGTCGCTGGTACCGATCCTTCGCGCCTTCGTGAAGGAGAGTCGCTATCCGCAACTGCGCACCGTCACGCTGCCATGCACGATCGTGGTCGGCACTGCGGACAAGACGACGCCGCCGTTCCACACCGACGACCTGCATGCGGGCATCAAGGGGTCGAAGCTCGTGCGGGTGCCGGGCAAGGGGCACATGCTGAATTGGGAGGCACCTGACGTGCTGGTCGAGGAGATCGTCGCGCTCGCAGGGTGACTCGTGCGGGACGAGCAGGCCGACGAGCCGAGTCGTGCTCCGACTACTCGACGACGTGGAACTGGATCGACGCTCGTTCCTTCAGCCTGCCGGCGATGTGCTCGGCGATCAGCGCCTGGTGCACCGGGTGGTCGCGATAGGCGATGTAGCCGGCCTCGTCGTCGAAGTCGGCGGTGACCGAGAAGTCGAACGTGTCGGGATTGATGCCGGCGTTTCGCCCGAACCGGTAGGCGCGGATCGTGTCGATCGCGGCAGGCAACGTGTGCAGGCCGGCGATCGTGGCGTCGATCTGCGCATCGGTGACATCGTCGTTCCAGCGGAACATCACGACATGGCGGATCATTGGGCCCCCGAGGTGTGATCGGGCGGCGGACCGCCCTCGGCGCACGGTAGCCGCCCGTCGTAGGATGCGCAGCCGTACCAGTCGGACGCATCGCCCGACGTGGCTCGAGCGAAAGAGGCAGACGCACATGACCGAGGCCCAGATGCTGTGGCAGCCGTCGGCCGATCGAGTGGCGACGACGCAACTCGACTCGTTCCGGCGCCGGGTGGCCGCCGACGTGCCGGGCCTCGACGACTCGGTGGCGCTGCACCACTGGTCGGTGACCGACCCCGCTGCGTTCTGGGACCGTGTGTGGACGTTTGGCAACGTCATCGGCGACCGTGGCGATGTCGTCTTCGATTCCGCGGACGGCTCGGTCCGCCACGGGCGGTTCTTCCCGCACGCGACGGTGTCGCTCGCCGAGAACCTGCTGGCCGATCGCCCGGGTGCGAACCCCGAGGCGATCATCGCCCACACCGAAGCAGGCGACCGACGCGTGCTGACGTGGCACGAACTGCGCGCCGAGGTGGCAGCACTCGCCGCGGCACTCCGCGCCGAGGGTGTGCAGCACGGCGACCGCGTCGCGGCCTACATGCCGCACGTGGCCGAGACCATCGTCGCATTCCTTGCGACCAACGCGATCGGTGCGACGTTCACGTCGACCTCGAGCGACTTCGGCACCGCAGGCGTGGTCGACCGCTTCGGCCAGACGCGACCGACCGTGCTCGTTGCGGCCGACGGCTATCAGTACGGCGGCAAGTCGTTCGACTGCGTGTCGCGCCTCGCCGAGATCGTGCCGAGCCTGCCGTCGCTGCGCCGCACGGTCGTCGTACCGGTACTGGCCGGTCGCGGCGGTGGCACTGCGCTCGACCTGTCGGCGATCCCCGGCGCGGTGACGTGGGACGACTACCTCGCCCCGCACCGTGGCGCACCGCTCGACTGCACGCGCATGCCGGCCGACCACCCGGCGTACATCCTCTACTCGAGCGGCACCACCGGGAAGCCGAAGTGCATCACACACCGTTCGCTCGGCGTACTGCTGATGCATCTCAAGGAACAGCAGCTGCACACCGACCTGCGTGCCGGCGACCGGTTCTTCTACTTCACGACGTGCGGCTGGATGATGTGGAACTGGCTCGTCAGTGGCCTTGCGTCGGGTGCGACCCTCGTGCTCTTCGACGGCAACCCGTTCCACCCGTCGCCCAGCGCGCTGCTCGACATCGCTCGCGACGAGCGCCTCACGCAGTTCGGTGTCTCGGCCAAGTTCATCGACTCGGTCAACAAGGCCGGCCTGCGTCCGGTCGACACGCACGACCTGTCGGCGCTGCGCACGGTGCTCAGCACGGGGTCACCGCTCAGCGAGGAGGGGTTCCGATGGGTGTACGACGCGCTGAAGCCTGACGTGCACCTGTCGTCGATCAGTGGCGGCACCGACCTGTGCGGCTGTTTCGTCGGTGGTGATCCCACTCGCCCGGTGTACGCCGGCGAGATCCAGGGCCCCACACTCGGGATGGCGGTCGCGGTGTACGACATCGACGGACGCCCCGTCACCACACCGGACGTGAAGGGCGAGCTCGTGTGCACGCTGCCGTTCCCCAGTGTGCCGGTGGGCTTCTGGGGCGACGACGCGGCCGGCAGCAAGTTCCACGGCGCGTACTTCGACCGCTTCCCCGGTGTGTGGGCGCACGGCGACTTCGCCTCGTGGACCGAGCGCGGCGGCATGGTCATCCACGGGCGCAGTGACGCGACGCTCAACGCGGGCGGCGTGCGCATCGGCACCGCCGAGATCTACGCGCAGGTCGAGACGTTCCCCGAGGTGATCGAGGCCGTCGCCGTCGGGCAGGAGTGGGACGACGACACGCGCATCGTGCTGTTCGTGCGCCTCGCCGACGGTGCGCAGCTGACCGACGACCTGCAGGCCCGACTTCGTCAGCGACTGCGCACCGAGGCGAGCCCGCGTCACGTACCGGCACGCATCGCGACGGTCACCGACGTGCCGCGCACGCGCAGCAACAAGATCAGCGAGCTCGCGGTCAACGATGTGGTGAACGGCCGCGAGGTGCGCAACACCGAGGCGCTCGCCAACCCGGAGGCACTCGAGCAGTTCCGCAATCGGCCCGAGCTCGCGACCTGATCGCGACGACGGGTACTAGGAACCCTGCTTGCGGGCGCGCAGCACGAGCACGCTCGGCGTCAGCGGGTCGCGCACGCGGTCATCGTTCAGCTCGATGATCTGGTCGAAGTGGAAGTTGCTGCGCTCGAACATCATGTAGAGGTCGGCGAAGGTCGGGCTCGTCGCGCCGTACGCGTACTGCGCGCAGTGGTCGGACCCGAACATCGCGGCGACCGGGTGCTGCATCGCGACGACGAAGGGGCACCCGGGCCGCAGCACGCGGTGCACCTGGCGCAGCAGTCGCGGCAGGTCGTCGACGCCGCCGAGCGAGTGTGAGGCGAGCGCGAGGTCGACCGAGCCGCTCGTGGCGAAGCCGAGGTCGGCGAGGTCTCCCTGGTGGCACTCGACGCGCACCTCGGCGGCCTCGGCCGCGTGCCGCAACGACTGGATGCGCGCGGCGTCGGGATCGAGCACCATGGCCTTCGCGCCCGCCTTGGCGAGGGCGATGCTGTTGGGCACCGGGGCGATCCCCACCTCGATCACCCGTGTGCCGCGCACCTCGCCGCACAGGCGCAGTTCGGACTCGCCGGGCACATGGGCGCCGTACCAGATGTTCATGTGCCCATTCTCGCAACCCCGGCCTGCCGCGGGAGGGATAACCTCCGCCGACATGGTGTTCGGAACGGGTTCGCTGCGCGGGAACGGGGTCGTCGACCACCGCCTGGCGCGCCGGCACCTCATCAACGAGTACCGCCGTGGCCGCATCCGCCAGGACCAGCTGTGCGATGCGCACCCCGAGCTCATCCGGGCCGCGCGCAATGTCGGTGCGCCGGCCAGCATCGCCTGTCCCATCTGCGACCTGCGCGACCTCAAGCTCGTCACGTATGTGTTCGGCCCGCGCCTGCCGTCGCACGGCCGCTGCGTCAGCACCGCCGAGGAACTGCGGGCGCTCGACGCCCGTCCCGACGAGCTGACGGCCTATGTCGTCGAGGCCTGCACCAGCTGCCGTTGGCACCACCTGCTGCGCGTGCTGCCCGTGGGCCACCCGCCGCGGCGCATGCGTCACTCGTCATGAGCGGGGTCCACCCGGCTGCCCCCACTGACGGCGCGTCGCACACGGACGGGACCCGCGTGCACCACCTGTTCGTGTACGGCACGCTGCGGCCGGGCGAGGTGCGGTGGCACCACCTCGAGCCGTTCGTCGTCGGCGACGGCACCGACACCACGGTGGGGGGCGAGCTGTACGACACCGGTCTCGAGTACCCGGCCGCGATCTTCCGCCAGTCGGGGGCGAACGCCTGCGACGCCGCCGGCTCGGCTCTCATCCGTGGCCGGACCTACGAACTGGCCCTCGACCGCCTCGCCCGGGCGCTCGAGCACCTCGATGCGGTCGAGGGTGCGGTGCGCGGCCTGTACCGCCGGGTCGTCGTGCACACCGCCGAGGGCCGGGCGGCGTGGGCCTACGAGTGCGGCGACGAACGGCTGCTGGCCCGCCGGCTCGAGACCGGCGACTGGCTCGACCGCTGACCCCGGTGCCGGGCCGACCGCGTCACACCCCCTGCGTACGGTCCGCCCCGTGAGCATTCGTCCGCCGGCCCGCTACGCTTGCCCAGTCATATTGGCCCTGCCCCACATGGGGCCCCGGCGACACGCCGGGTCCGAAGGGAGGAAATACACGCATGAAGCGTGCCTATGAGCTCATGGTCATCTTCGACGGCGACCTCGACGAGAACACGGCCCACGGCAAGGTGAAGACTGTCACCGAGCAGATCGTGAAGGCCGGTGGCGAGGTCCACGGCAAGGCCGACTGGTGGGGCAAGCGTCAGTTCGCCTACCAGATCAACAAGAAGGACTACGGCTACTACCTCGTCCTGAACGTGCTGGCGCCCGGCGGTGCCCTCGACGACCTCGAGCGCTCGTTCCGGATCGCGGACGACGTCGTCCGCCACAAGCTGCTCCGTCTTCCCGATGCCGAGGCGGCTCGCCGCGGCATGACGGCAGCCGCCTGACCCGTCCGACTCTTCGTCCTCTCTCACCCGCACCAGACAGGAGACCGCAATGGCTGAATCGAGTGTCACCCTCGTGGGCAACATCACCAAGGAACCCGAGATCCGCTACACCAGCGGTGGCCGGGCCACGGTGTCGTTCGGACTCGCCGTCAGCCGTCGCTACCAGGTCAACAACGAGTGGCAGGAGCAGACCTCCTTCTTCAACGTGGTGGCCTGGGGCACGCTCGCCGAGAACGTGGCGGCCAGCCTGTCGAAGGGCTCGCGTGTGGTCGTCACCGGCCGCCTCGAGCAGCGCACCTACGAGACCAAGGAAGGCGAGAAGCGCAACGTGGTCGAGGTGATCGCCGACGAGATCGGCCCCTCGCTGCGCTGGGCACGCGCCGAGGTCGAGCGCGTCGGTGGTGGTGGCGGCGGTGGCAACCAGGGTGGTGGCTACAGCGGCGGTGGCAGTGGCGGCGGCAACGCCGGCGGTGCCCGCAGCGGTGGTGGCGACCCGGTGTACGGCGACGAAGAGCCGTTCTGACCCTTTCCCTCACATAGTTCGATACGAAACGGAACCAACATGGCCAGCAAGAAGAACAGCAAGGTTCGTGCGCCGAAGGAAGGCGCGAACCCGAAGAAGTTCAAGAAGAAGACCAGCGTCCTCGTCACCGACAAGGTCGAGTACGTCGACTACAAGGACGTCAACCTGCTCACGCGTTTCGTGAGCGACCGGTCGAAGATCCGCAACCGTCGCGTCACCGGCAACGACGTGCAGCAGCAGCGCGAGATCGCCAACGCGATCAAGAACTCGCGCGAGATGGCGCTGATGCCGTACACCAAGCGTGTTGCGCAGACCCGCACCCGCCCGCCGCGTGACGGCGAGCGCCGCGAGCGTCCCGACGATCAGGTGCGCGACAACCAGGTCGAGGGGGCCTCGCTCGAGGCCGAGCTCGAGGGTGTCGAGGGCGTGACGGTCGACGAAGCTGGGGAGGAGTGACATGAAGGTGATCCTTCGTTCCGATCTGAAGGGCCATGGCAAGCGCGGTGACATCGTCGAGGTGTCCGAGGGCCACGCCCGCAACTACCTGTTCCCGAAGGGCATCGCCATCGTCGCCACCGACGGTGCCGTGTCCCAGGCTGCAGCGATGCGCAAGGCCCGCGACCTCCGCGATGCCAGCGACCGCGAGTCGGCCCGCACGGTGGCGGCAGCGCTTGCTGCCAAGCCGATCACCATCGCGGTGAAGGCTGGCGCCGAGGGTCGACTGTTCGGCTCGGTCACCGCGGCCGACGTCGTGTCGGCGATCGCGGCCCAGGCCAAGGTGCAGCTCGACAAGAAGCAGGTCCACGTCGACCACATCAAGACGCTCGGTACCCACACCGTGGCGGCATCGCTGCACCACGACGTCGAGGGCACCATCACCGTCGAGGTCGTCGCCAAGTAATCCGTCGGTGGCTCCGGCCATCCGAATGACCACAGGGTTGTCCACAGCCCCGGCCGTCTCGCCCTGCGGCGAGCCGCCGGGGCTGTGTCATCCCCCGGTGGGGTCGGCAGGGCGAGCGGGACGCCGAGGTTGTCCACAGGCCCGTCCCCAAGTAATCGGGTCTATCGGTCCACAGGCCGGATGGGCCAAGGTGAGGGCATCATGAGCGACAACTGGAGCGATCGAGGGTCGAGCCGGCCGGGCGACCGGGGCCGTCGACCCGAGCAGTCGGGCCCGCGCCGACTCGACGCGCGTGTCCCGCCGCACAACCTCAGCGCCGAGGAGAGCCTGCTCGGCGCGCTGTTGCTGTCGCGTGACGTCGTCAACCAACTCGCCGAGTTCGGCGTCGAGGTCGACCACTTCTACAAGCCGGCCCACCAACACATCTTCACGGCCATTCGTGGGCTCATGCACACGGGCATGCCGATCGACATCGTCACCGTTGCCGACGAGCTGCGCCGCAACGGGCTGATCGACGAGGTGGGCGGTGCCGCCGCACTGCTCGAACTGCAGAACGCCACGCCGTCGGTCTCCAACGCGATGCGCTACGCCAAGATCGTGACCGACACGGCGTTGTTGCGCCGGCTCATCGCGGTCGCTGGCGACATCACCGACGTCGCGTTCAGCGAGCCCGACGACGTGCAGAAGGCACTCGATGACGCCGAGAGCCGTGTGTACTCGATCGCCGAACAGCGCGTCGTCGACAGCACGCGATTGCTCACCGACCTGCTCGCCCCGGCGATGGACACGCTGCAGGACATCTATGACCGCGGTGCCGCCATCACGGGGACGGCAACGGGCTTCACCGACCTCGACGACATCCTCGCCGGGCTGCAGCCGTCGACGCTCAACATCATCGGGGCCCGACCTGCCATGGGCAAGACGGCGCTCGGTCTCGGCATCGCGACGCATGTCGCGAAGAGCACCCACCTGCCGGTGCTCGTGTTCTCGCTCGAGATGGGCCATGCCGAACTGACGCAGCGCATCATCTCGGCCGAGGCCGAGGTCGAGTCGCAGAAGTTCCGCACCGGCCGGATGGTCGAGGCCGACTGGACCAAGGTGGGCCGCGCCATCAACCGCCTCGACAGCGTGCCGCTGTACCTCGACGACAACCCTCGCGTCACGGTCATGGAGATCCGCGCCAAGGCCCGGCGCACCAAGGCGCGGCACGGTGGTCTGGCGATGATCCTCATCGACTACCTGCAGCTGATGAGCGGTGGGTCCAGCTCCGAGAACCGTCAGCTCGAGGTCAGCGAGATCAGCCGTGGCCTCAAGATCCTCGCCCGCGAGCTCGAGGTGCCCATCATCGCCCTCAGCCAGCTGAGCCGCAGCCTCGAGTCGCGTGCCGACAAGCGGCCGATGCTCGCCGACCTGCGCGAGTCGGGCAGCCTCGAGCAGGATGCCGACGTGGTGATGTTCCTGTACCGCGACGAGGTGTACAACCGCGACTCGCCCGACAAGGCGGCCGCCGAGTTGATCGTCGCCAAGCACCGTTCGGGCCCCACCGGCGTGGCACGTCTGGTGTTCCGTGGCCAGTACACCAAGTTCGGCAACGCCGCCCGCGGCGTCTGACGAACCCCTTGCGCGTACGTGCACGCTGGGCGACACGCGCCTTTCCGCGTGCCGCTTGAGCGAACGTTGACACTCGGCGCCCAATGGCCCGATCGCCCTACTGACACGGCAACAGACCGATCGATAGCGTGGGGGTCGTCCAACGGGAGGGACCAGTCATGTTTCGCAAGGCAGTCGTCGCGGCGTCACTCATCACCTCGACCCTCGTCCTGATGCCCACAGTGGCCTCGGCACGGTCGACGGTCGGCAACTACATCGTCGTGCTCAAGGCGGGCACGCCCGCAGCGTCCACGGCAGCATCGATGACCCGTCAGTACGGCGGTCGTCTCGGCTTCGTGTACGAGCACGCGATCTCGGGCTTCTCGGTGTCGGTCTCCGCTGCGGCCGCCGCCGCCATGGCGCACAACCCGCGGGTTGCGTTCGTCGAGGCCGACCGCGCGGTGCACCTCGAGGCGCAGTCGACGCCCACCGGCATCACGCGCATGTTCGCCAGTCAGAACGCCCGCATCGACATCGACGGCGTCGATGACCAGCGGGTCGACGTCGATGTTGCGGTCATCGACACGGGTATCGACCGCCAGCAGCCCGAACTGAACGTGGTCGACGGCATCAACTGCGCCCAGGGCTCTCCGATGGGCTCCAAGTGCAGCGGTGACGGTGACGACGACCACTACCACGGCACCCATGTGGCCGGCACGATCGCGGCGCTCGACAACGGTGACGGTGTTGTCGGTGTCGCGCCGGGTGCCCGTCTGTACGCAGTGAAGGTGCTCAACTCGCAGGGATCGGGCTACACGTCGTGGATCGTCGCCGGCATCGACTGGGTCACGGCTCGCGCCAGCACGATCGAGGTGGCCAACATGAGCCTCGGCGGCAGTGGCTACAGCTCTGCCGAGTACAACGCCATCCAGGGAGCAGTCAACGCCGGCGTGGCCTTTGCGGTCGCAGCGGGCAACAGCGACGCGGATGCGTCGGGCTTCAGCCCGGGCGGCTTCGACAACGTGCTCAGCGTGTCAGCCCTGGCTGACTTCAACGGCACGGCCGGCGGCGGCGGCTCGGCGACGTGCCGCAGCGACGTCGACGACACGCTCGCCGACTTCTCGAACTGGGGCGCGCAGGTCGACGTCGCCGCACCGGGCGTGTGCATCACCTCGACCTATCCGATCGAGAAAGGCAGCTACGGCACGATCTCGGGCACGTCGATGGCCTCGCCGCACGTGGCCGGGGCGCTGGCGTTGTTGGCCAGCAGCAACAATCCGTCGAACTCCACCGATGTGTACGCGCTGTACAGCACCATTCGTTCGACGGGCAACTCCAACTGGACCGATGACTCGGGCGACGGCATCAAGGAGCCGCTGCTCGACGTGTCGACGTTCGCGCCCACGCTCGTCAGCACGGGCGGCGGAGGTGGCGGCAACGCCGCACCGGTCGCGTCGTTCTCGCAGACGTGCTCGTCGCTCACCTGCACCTTCACCGACACCAGCACCGACAGCGATGGCACCATCGCCTCGCGACTGTGGAACGTGGCGGGTACGACGTACACCTCGTCGACCTTCTCGCACACGTTTGCGGCAGTCGGCACCTACACCGTGACGCTGCAGGTCACCGATGACGGTGGTGCCACGGCGTCGACGTCGAAGAGCGTGAAGGTCGGCACGACCAAGAAGCGCTGAGTCGCGGCTCGCACTGCGACACCGCAGACGCGGCGAGGGGGAGGCCCGACGGGGCCCTCGTCATTGTCGTGATCGGGTCACGACCAGGTGGTGTCGACGTCAGTCCTCGTCGCTCGGCTGGTACAGCTGGCCGAGGAAGTAGCCGTAGATGAGGTGCCAGACGAGGATGCCGAAGGGCAGCTTCCAGCCGTCGGGGCCATCCATCAGGAACAGGCCGTAGCCCTGGTGGGCGACGTAGGCGTACGGCACGAGCCAGCCGGCGCTGATGATCGTCATGATGACGCCGTACAGCAGACCCTTCTGGATGTTGCCCGCGTTGGTCTTGCCGTTGAACGGCAGGGTGTGGCGGCCGATGACGCCGTACAGCACGGCGAACACGATGCCGTTCAGCAGGTGCAGCGCGTGACCCGTGAAGAACAGGGTGCCTGCGTTGCTGGCATCGGTGAAGTACGCGCCCCAGTTGGGCCCGGCGATGCCGGTGGCGAGTGCACCGTTGTACATCGGCCACGGCAGCGTGGGCAGACCGACGGCCGGGAACACGTAGCCGAAGTAGGTGCCGAGCTGGGTGGCGATGAAGCCGATGAGGAGAATGCTGGCGATCGGACGCTCGTCGACGAAACGACGCCAACGAGCAGCCGGCTGACCGGGACTAGCCATGTGATACCCCCATGTATCGTGGCGGGCGGGTTGCCCGCCATGCGGGCAAGGTACCACTCTGCGGACAAGCAGCGGCGAACCCTGCACGAGGCTGCCCGCGCCGGTCGCGGACTCAGTGACCGCTGACAGGTGGCCGGTAGTCGGTGTTGCGATCGACGTTCATGTAGATGTCCATGCCGATCGGGTCGTTCATCTCCTCGGCGAGCTGGCCCAGCAGGCCGGCGCAGCGCGCGAGCAGCGCAACACCGCGCACGACACCGAGTGGGATGTCGATGTCGGCGAGCACTGCGCCGCACACGCCGGCACCGTTCAGCGGCAGCGTGCGACCGAGTACCTGCGGGTGCACACGACCGATCGCCGCGAAGAGCTGCAGGTGCGACCCGAGCACTCCATGCTCTGCCGCAAGTTCGAACAGTCGAGCAGTACGCGGGTCGCCGTCCTTGTGCACGGGGTGACCGAGGCCCGGCACGAACGACCCCGCAGCCTTGGCCCCGGTAACTGCCTGCAGCGCTACCGCGTCCCAGCCTTCGTCGTCGATCGGCAGCACCTCGAGCGACGAGATGGTGCGGTGCAGGAATGCTGCCGAGTTCTCGGTGACACCGAGGAAGCGCGAACCACCGCCGAGGAGACCGGCAGCCAGCGCGCCCTGCACACTGTCGGGAGCGCTCAGCAGGGTGAGTCGCGACGCGATGGCCGTCGGCGTGAAGCCGTGGTCGGCGAGCGCGCAGAGCACCGCCTCGAACAGCACGCTCTGCCCGGGTGTCGGTCGCCGCTTGGTCATCATCCAGTACGACAGCTCGCCGAAGCCGACCTTGCCCATCAGGTCGCCGGCCAGGTCGTGGCCGAGCAGCGAGATCGTGTGCAGGTCGGAGGCGCCGAGGCCGGTGCGGTACGTGGGGGGAGTGGTCATCGTCTGCTCGCTGTTCGTCGGTGGGGTGTGTCGGTGAGGGCCGTCGTCACGGTGCCGTGGCGAGCCACTGGCGGATCTCGTCGGAGTGCTCGCCGAGACCCGGGGGCGGTAGTCGGTACTGCGGGCTCGACTCGCTGAACGTGATCGGGTTGCGCACCACAGTCACGGCGCGGTCACCCTCGCCCACCGTCACGCGCGGCGCGAGCCCGAGTCGCTCGGCCAGCTCGACGCCCTCACCGATCGAGTTGATCGGCCCGCACGGCACACCAGCGGCATTCAGTTGCACGAACAGGTCGTCGGCCGACCAGTGCGACAGCCGCTCGACCAGGATCGGGTGCAGTTGGTCGCGATTGGCCGTGCGGTCGGCGTTCAGTGCGAACCGCGGGTCGTCGGCGATCTCGGGGATACCGAGCACCTTGCACAGCGACCGGAACTGACGGTCGTTGGCCGCCGTGATGATGACATCACGGTCCTTGGTCGGCATCGTCTGGTACGGGTAGACGCTCGGGTGCTCGTTGCCCATGCGGTGCGCGACCACCTCGGCGAGCGTGTACGCACCCGTGTGGTTGACCAGGCCCGACATCGCCGACGCCAGCAGGTTCACCTCGACGTGCTGACCCTCACCGGTCACAGCACGGTGGTGCAGTGCGGCGAGCACACCGATGGCGCCGTGCAGACCGGTCATCACGTCGAACGCAGCGATGCCTGCCCGGTACGCCGGACCGTCGCTCGGGCCGGTGAGGCTCATCAGCCCCGACACCGCCTGCACCACGAGGTCGTACCCGGGCAGTGCCGCGCCACCCTTGGTGCCGAAGCCACTGATCGACAGGTAGATGATCGACGGGTTGATCTCGCGTGCGGCGTCGTAGCCGAGGCCGAACTTGTCGAGGCCGCCGACCTTGAAGTTCTCGATGCAGATGTCGGCGCGACGGAGCAGTTCCTTCGTCAGCGCGACGTCGTCGGGGTCGGAGAAGTCGAGCACGATCGACCGCTTGTTGCGGTTGATCGACAGGTAGTACGTCGACGTGCCGTCCTTCTCGGGCGGCATCCACGTGCGGGTCTCGTCACCCGCCGGGCTCTCGACCTTGATGACCGTCGCCCCCAGGTCGGCGAGCAGCATCGAGCAGTAGGGGCCGGCGAGTACCCGCGAGAGGTCGGCGACGATCAGTCCGTCGAGCGGGCCCTTCGGGGCGTCGGCGTCGGTGTGGGCGGCGGTGCTGGTCATGGGGCGTGCTCTCGATCGGGTCGGTGGGGGTGGAGGTCGGGGCGGTACGGTGACGGTGCAGTGTCACCGTGAGCCGGTGCAAGAAGGGTGGTCGACGTGGCGGCTCGCCAATCGAAGGGTAGGGGTCGGGGCGCAGCACCCACCGCAGCGGACGCGCCTCGCGAGGGCGATTTCGTCGAGGCACTGGCCCGCGGCCTCGAGGTGCTGACGTGCTTCGGCCCGACGGCGATGGAACTGACGGTCAGCGACGTCGCGGCCCGCACCGGTCTGGCGCGCCCGCCGGCGCGCCGGCTGCTGCTGACGCTCGAGCACCTCGGCTACGTGCGGTCGACGGACGGTGTGTTCTCGCTGACCACCCGTGTCCTCGAGCTGGGCACGGCGACGATCGCCGCACAGAGCGTGTGGGATGTCGCACGCCCGCATCTCGTCGAGCTCGTGCGGCGCACCGGTGAATCGAGCTCGATGTCGCAGCTCGACGGCAGCGACATCATCTACACCGCGCGTGTGCCGGTGGCGAAGATCATCGCGCTCTCGGTGCACATCGGTACCCGCTTCCCCGCAGTCGCCACCTCGATGGGCCACGTGCTGCTGGCCGACCTCGATCGCCGCTCGCTCGACACCGCGGTGCGCCAGCCGTCCCGCTCGGGGGTCATCCCGCGGATCATCCCCACATCGAAGGAACTCGACCGCATCCTTGCCGAGACACGCGAGCGCGGGTGGGCGATGAGCGACGAGCGTCTGTCGCTCGGCATCCGGTCGATTGCCGCGCCCGTGCGCGATGGCGAGGGTCGGGTGCGCGCGGCCATGAACGTGACGGTTCATGCTGCCGAGACCTCGGTGACGACGCTCACGAAGACGTACCTCCCGCTGCTGCTGAAGACGGCGAGTGCCGTGTCGGCCGAGTGGGCCCACCTGTCGACGCTGCCGGTGACCGAGGTGGCCGACACCGCGACCGCCGCGACCCGACCGGCCAAGGTCGCCACGAGCGCACGCGCCCGCTGACCTGGCCGCCAACGCCGCGCTGTAGTCAGGCGCCGACGGCCGGGACGGCTCAGCGGTAGGTGTTGTTGCTGGTGTGGTCGCCCGCGAGCCAGCGCTTCAGGGTCTCGTGCGCGTCGGCCGAGCGCTCGATGGCGATGTCGCCGGCGTGCGGCACGTCGACGGTGAACTCGAGCAGCATGCCGTTGGGGTCCTCGGTGTACAGCGAGCGGCAGTAGCCGTGCTCGAGCACGTAGGTGCCCTCGGGCTTCCAGCCGGCGTCCTTGAGGCGGCGCTCGAGCTCGGCCTGACCAGCGGCGTCGACCTTCAGCGCGATGTGGCGGAACGGTGACGGCGTCAAGGCCGGGTCGAACTCGTCCTGGTCCTTCTGGTCGGCGAACTGGAAGAAGGCCAGTGCGCTGCCGTCGGCGAGGCCGAAGAAGGTGTGGCAGTACACACGAACGGCGCCGAACAGCTCGTCGGCCTCCGACCACGTGGCGAGGAGCGGGAACCCGAGGATGTCCTCGTAGAAGTGACGCGTCGCCTCCTGGTCCTTGGTGAGGTACGCCGTGTGGTGGAGGCGCTGGGCGATCGGTGTGGCGGTGCTCATCGGTGGACTCCTTGTGTGCTGGGCAACCGTGCGCGGTGCCCGTGTTC
This sequence comes from Ilumatobacteraceae bacterium, assembly GCA_049424465.1. Classification (GTDB taxonomy): domain Bacteria; phylum Actinomycetota; class Acidimicrobiia; order Acidimicrobiales; family Ilumatobacteraceae; genus UBA668. The sequence goes on along the minus strand of JBMSSR010000032.1, from coordinate 2,116 downwards.
CGGACACGTGTCCGATGGGCGGACACTCAGCCACTCAGCGTACAGTGACCTCGGAAACGGTGCGAGTCGGACTCGTGGTCGTTCCCGCACCAGTGCACCGACCCGTCGCCGGCCCCGGCGCGCGGGCGGCCCGTCGACGAGGAGCACCCATGCCCGGCGAGATCCTTTGCACCCACACCGGCAGCCTCCCGCGCCCCGACGACCTGATCGCGATGATGTGGGCGGTCGGTGACGGCATCCCCGTCGACCGGCACGCGCTCGAGGCGCGCATCGAGACCGCCGTCACCGAGATCGTCGCCAAGCAGGTGGCGGCAGGGGTCAGCGTCATCAACGACGGCGAGATGTCGAAGCCGTCGTACGCCACCTATGTGAAGGATCGCCTGAGCGGCTTCGAGGGTGAGTCGGTGCAGAACTACCACTTCCAGGACCTCGTCGACTTCCCGCGCAGCCAGGAGATCGTGGCGGGCAACCCGGGTCGCCGTAAGCGCACGGCGCCGGCGTGCACCGGTCCGGTCGGCGTGAAGGACGCCGACGCGGCGGTGAAGGACGCCACGCTGCTGAATGCGGCAGCCGCTGCGACCGGCCACGGCCGGGTCTTCAGCAGTGCTGCCTCGCCCGGTGTCGTCAGCGTGTTCTTCAACAACGAGTACTACGCGACGCGCGAGGAGTACGTCTTTGCGATCGCCGAGGCGATGCGCGTCGAGTACGAAGCCATCGCCGCGACGGGTGCCACCGTGCAGCTCGACTGCCCCGACCTCGGTATGGGTCGTCACTCGGCATACGCGCACCTCAGCCTCGAGGACTACCGCGCCACGATCCGCACCAACATCGAGGCGCTCAACCATGCGGTGCGCAACATCCCTGCCGAGCAGCTGCGCATGCACATCTGCTGGGGCAACTACCCGGGACCGCACCATTGCGACGTGCCGGTGCAGGACCTCATCGACATCGTGTGGACGGCCAAGCCACGCACGGTGCTGCTCGAGGGTGCCAACCCGCGCCACCAGCACGAGTGGAAGGTGCTGAAGGAACTGGGCGTGCCCGAGGACAAGGTGCTGTGCCCCGGTGTCATCGAGCCGCAGTCCAACTACATCGAGCACCCCGACGTGGTGGCCCAGCGCATCGAACAGTGGGCGCAGGTCGTGCCACCCGACCGCTTGATGGCGGGGGTCGACTGCGGCTTCAGCATCCACGTCGGCATGCAGGGCATCGACCCCGATGTGGCGTGGGCCAAGCTGGCGAGCCTGTCGCAGGGCTGCGAGATCGCGAGCAGGCGACTCTTCGGCTGAGTCCGGCTGCGTGCGGTCGCCGACGTCATCCGGCGGCAGACTGTGCGCATGCTCTTCGGCGACGACCTGATCGTGTGGCTGCTGCTCGCCATGGGCGGTGCGCTGTTCGTCGGCAACGTGATGGCGCTGGTCCGCCCGCCACAGGTGAAGCGCGACGAGGCCGATCTCGAACAGGCCCCGCGCAGCCGCAGCCTGACGATGGCCGTCGTCGGCCTCGTGGTCGCCCTCGTCGCCCTGGTCAGCCTCGTCGCCGGCTGACCGGCCAGTGGTTCACCGCTGACCGGATCACGGCGTCCTGTCGGCCGGGTTTTCCCGCCCCGCCCCGCTGGCTACCCTGCACCCGCAGACGTGCTCGGCCCGCACCACCCGGCCCCCGAGCCCCGTCGTGCGGGTGTAGTTCAATGGCAGAACATCTGCTTCCCAAGCAGACAACGCGGGTTCGATTCCCGTCACCCGCTCTCGGCCCGAAGGGCCGACTCGCGGTCGCACGAATCGGGAGGAGCGACGCGTTCGATCCCGTCACCCCCGCAGGGCGCAGCCCTCGCCCGTCGCATCATCCACGACGAGCGACGGATCCCGTCACCCGCTCGGGCACCTAGAGAGTCCCTCAAGAGGTCGCGGCGATCGTGATCAGCCCGGAGCGACGGATCCCGTCACCCGCTCCGGCACGGAGAGAGTCCCCCGAGACGTCGAGGACAGCAACTCGACAGACGTCGCGGCTCGGAAGGTGACCCTGGCGCTCTGGCCCCCGCCCTCGGTCTGCGACGAAAGGCCGTTGCACGTGGCCCGCGACTGTGATTCGGTGACGGTGTGCCGTGCGCTCAGCA
>JBMSSR010000031.1:0-16655 GCA_049424465.1 Ilumatobacteraceae bacterium | reverse complement strand
CCCCCCCCCCCCCCCCCCCCCCCCCACGCACGTCCGTCCCACTCACCGTCCCGGCCTCGGCCGCAAGGAGCTCACGTGCGATACGCGCTCACCCGCATCGCTCGCTTCGTACTCGTGTTCGTCATCGTGACGTTCCTCGTGATGTTCGCGACCCGCATCGGGAGCAAGGATCCCGTGCGCGACCTCGCGGGCGGTCAGGTCGGACCCGCCGTCATCGCCAAGGTCGAGCAGGACTTCCCCTACGTCCGCAAGTGCGAGGGCGTGCTCGAGTACGCGCCGTGCCTCGGCTCGCAGTACGTGCACTGGCTCGGCGACGTCGTGACCGGCAACATGGGCTATTCGTACGCGCAGAACCAGTCGGTCGTCGACATGTTCAAGCAGCGTGCACCGAGCACGGTGTGGCTCGGGATGTGGGCTATCGTGATCGGCCTGCTCATCGCAGTCCCTGTCGGTGTGTATTCCGCCTACAAACGCGACAGTGTGCTCGACCGTTTGCTCAGCTTCGGGTCGTTCGCCACGCTGTCGACGCCGCAACTGGTCGTCGCGGTCTTCCTCCTCTACGCCGTGGCGAACCGCTTCGAGTTCTTCCCGAACATCCCCGACTATGTCGCACCATGGTCGAACCCGGTCGAGCACTTCCGCAATTTCTTCCTGCCGTCCTTCACGCTCGGCATCGGACTCGGTGCGGTCTGGAGCCGTCTGCTGCGCGCCGACATGGTGCTCACGCTGCAGAGCGACTTCATCAACCTGGCCCGTGCGAAGGGTGTGTCGCCGTCGAGGGTGCTCTGGGTGCACGCACTGCGCTCGTCGGTGCTCTCGCTCATCACGAGCGTCGCACTCCAGCTGTCCGGCCTCATCAGTGGCGCGGTCGTCGCCGAGCAGTTCTTCCAGGTCGGCGGCATCGGTGGCCGGCTCGTCATCGCTGTCCAGCAGAACGACGTCCTCGTCATTCAGGCGATCACCGCTGCTGTCGTCGCCACCGTTGTTCTTGTCAACGTCAGTGTCGACCTGCTGTACGCCGTCATCGACCCGCGGATCCGTCAGGCGCGGGCGCTCGCGTGAGGAGGACAGCATGACCACCGACTCGACGGCGAGTGCGCCCCCTGCGCCGGTCAAGACCCCCAAGCGACCGAGTCGCTTCCTGACCCTCGGCAGCATCCTGTCGCTGCTGTGGCTCGGGTCGTTGACACTGCTGGCGTTCCTCGCCGACTACCTGCCGTTCATCCGCTACTCGTCCGCTCGCGTCAAGTCGGCGACTGGCTACAAGGTCGGCCCCGGTCTCGACTTCTGGTTCGGCAGCGACCGTCTCGGCCGGGACGTGTTCGCCCGCTGCATCTACGGCGCACAGATCAGCCTGCGCGTCGCCGTGGCGAGCATCGTCGTGGGCATCGTCGTCGGGGGTGCGCTCGGACTGGCATCGGGGTACCTCAAGGGCCGCACTGATGCAGTGGTCAACATCATCGGCGACGTCCTGCTCTCGTTCCCTGCGCTCATCCTGGCCGTCCTCGTCGTCGGTCGCCTCGACGTGCTCTCGCAGGACGTGCCGTGGCTCACTCGAACGTGGTCCGTCACGCTCGTGCTGTCGCTGCTGTCGATCGCCCCGATCGCTCGAATCGTGCGCGCACAGACCCTCAGCCTCAGCGAGCGTGAGTTCGTGCTCGCCGCGCGCAGTGTCGGCGCCGGCCGGATGCGGATCCTGTTCCGCGAGATCCTGCCGAACCTCGTGCCGGCGATGGTGTCGGTCGCCTTCACCGGCGTTGCCGTGCTGATGGTCGCTGAGGGCGGCCTCGCATTCCTCGGGTACTCCGTCGAGTCGCCGTCGTCATCGTGGGGCAAGCTCATCGCCGAGAACCGCGAGAAGATCGACGTGGCGTGGTGGGCCACGATCTTCCCCTCGCTCATGCTCTTCACCACCGTGCTCGCGTTCAACATCATCGGCGACAGGTTCGCCCGACGCTTCGACATCCGGGAGGCCGCGCTGTGACCCGACTGCAGACCGATGGTCGTGTCGCCTCGGGCACGCTGCTCGAGATCTCCGACCTGCGCACGCACTTCAGCACGCCCCGCGGCGTGGTGCGAGCTGTCGACGGCGTGTCGTTCACCCTCGAGCGCGGCAAGGCCCTCGGCATCGTGGGCGAGTCGGGATCGGGCAAGACCGTGCTCTCGCGCACCATCATGGGTCTCACCCCGCGGCGCGGCACCCTGCTGTCCGGTTCGGTCCGCTTCGAGGGCAAGGAGATCCTCGGCCTCGCGCCCAAGGACATGCGCGGCGTCTGGGGCCGTGAGATGGCGATGATCTTCCAGGACCCGATGACCTCGCTCAACCCGGTGATGAAGATCGGCCGCCAGATCGAGGAGCCGCTCCGCACCCACCTCGACATGTCGCGCGCTGACGCGACGGCAACTGCGGCACGGCTGCTCAGGGACGTCAAGATCCCCGAGGCCGAGCGGCGGCTGCAGCAGTACCCGCACGAATTGTCCGGTGGCATGCGGCAGCGAGTCATGATCGCCATCGCGATGGCGTGCGGACCGACGATGTTGTTCGCCGACGAGCCCACGACCGCCCTCGACGTGACGGTGCAGGCACAGATCCTCGACCTCATCCGCGAGCAGCGCACAGAGCGCAACATGTCGCTCATTCTCGTCACCCACGATCTCGGCGTGGTTGCCGGGCATACCGACGAGATCGCGGTCATGTACGGCGGCAAGCTGGTCGAGAAGGCGCCGACTGCTCGCCTGTTCTCGTCGATGCGCATGCCGTACACGGAGGCGCTGTTGCAGAGCATCCCCAAGCTCGACGATGCGAGCCACACCCGTCTCGCGACGATCCCGGGCCGCCCGCCGGATCTCGTCAACCCACCGGTCGGCTGCCGATTCGCGCCGCGCTGCCCGACGGCGCAGGAACGGTGTCGGCACGAGGAGCCACCGCTCGTGGTGACCCCCGACGACCCGTCGCACAGCTACGCGTGCTGGTTCCCCGTCGGTTCGCCCGAGCACCGTGCGGCCCGCGAGCGGCTCGATGCCGAGAAGGGACGGGCAGCCTGATGGCCGGCACCGGCAAGGCGCACCTGCGAGCGGGTGACGACATCCTCCTGCGCGTCGAGGACCTCGTGATGGAGTTCCCCGTCGGCAGGACGGGCCTCAAGGTCAACGCGGTCAGCGGCATCAGCTTCGACGTCCGGCGCGGTGAGACGCTCGGCATCGTCGGAGAGAGCGGCTGCGGCAAGAGCACGACCGGCAAGGCGATCATGCAGTTGCCGCGGCCGACGTCAGGCTCGGTGCGCTTCGACGGCGTCGAGCTGACCGGCCTCGAGGGCAGCGCCATGCGTGAGGCCCGCACGCGCATGCAGATGATCTTCCAGGACCCGATCTCGTCGCTCAACCCACGGCGAAAGGTCCGCGACATCGTGCGCGAGCCACTCACCATCTGGAAGCGCGGATCCGAGAGCGAGCAGCTCGCCAAGGTCGACGCGCTGCTCGAGGAGGTCGGCATCGACCCGCAGCGTGCCGCCGAGAGCCAGCCGCACCAGTTCTCGGGCGGCCAGTGCCAGCGCATCTCGATCGCCCGGTCGCTCGTGCTCGACCCGACGCTCATCATCTGTGACGAACCCGTGAGCGCACTCGACGTCAGTGTGCAGGCCCAGGTGCTCAATCTGCTCGAGGACCTCAAGGCCACCCACGGGCTGACACTCATCTTCATCGCCCACGACCTGGCAGTCGTCAAGAACATCAGTGACCGTGTTGCCGTGATGTACCTGGGCAAGATGTGCGAGGTCGCGCCGAGCGACGACCTGTACCGCCGGCCGGCCCACCACTACACCAAGGTGCTGCTCGACTCGATCCCCGTTCCCGATCCCGCCGTCGCGATCGGCCGCGTGGCGATCGACGGCGAGCCACCCTCCCCGGTCCTGCCGCCGACAGGCTGCCGCTTCCACCCGCGATGCCCCGCCGCCGACGAGCAGTGCGCCACGGTCGAGCCTCAGCTCCGAGACCTCGGGAGCGGTCATTTCGTTGCGTGCCACCACCCGCTCGTGGACACGCCGGTGACGCTGACCACGCACTGACCACGGGGACAGGCGAGACCCCGACGCCAGTCAGCGGTCACTCGTGGTCGGGCAGCAGTCCGAGCGCGACCGCAACGATGCCGTCGGCGAGTTCCTCGTCGACGAGGCGGACAGCCCCGGACACGGACAGGTGCAGACCGTCCTCCCGATACGCGTGCGAACCGGTGGCCTCCCGTTCGGTCATCCACGCACCCAGGTCGGCGACATGGACCCGGGGCAGGAGGTCAGCACGGTCGATGGCCGTGTTCTCTGCGTCCCACCACTCGAGCGGGTAGTCGATCGACACCCGACCGAAGAACCAGTCGGCGGGAGGCGTCGGGGTGAGCCACAGGATCTGTGCGGGGCTCGCTGCCAGCGTCTCGCGTACGAAGCGGTCGTAGGAGGCGTCGAGTCGGGCGACGTAGCGGGGATCGGTCGACGGGAGCGAACCCTCCTGCTGGTCCCACACCCGTGGCCCCGCGTCGATGAGCGAGACGAAGACGACGATGACATCGGGCGGTGAGGTGGCCAACGTCGCCGGAAGGTCGGTCGTCATCGTCTGCCGGCACCGTGCTGCCACGGCGGGCGCGATGTCGAGATCGCCGTCGCGCACGATGCCACAGCCGATCGATGCGAGCGATGTCACCTGCAGCACGTCGGGGTGGTCGGCCGCCCACTCGATCAGGCCGGCACCCAGCGCCAGTCCGGTCGAGTCACCGAGCACGAGGACCCTGACCGGACGCGACGGTCGGGGCACGTCGTCGACGTCGAAGAGCACCGTGGTGCCGTCACCCGCTGACGAACTGGGTGACAGCGGCTGGGTCGTCGTCGCAGCGGCTGCGGTCACGAGTGGAGCGAGCGTGCCGTCGACCGGCGCCATCGACACGGCGACGGCGGACGCATCGTCGGCCGCATAGTCGGGCTCGCCAGTCGGCACGACCGACACCACGACCACCGCCACCGCAGCTGCGACGATCGTCGCGACGCCGAAGGTCCGGGTGGCACCGTCAGCCCGTTGGCGTACGTACCGCTCGACCGCGACGTACGACACCGCCGCTGCCGACAGCGTGAGGACGGCGCGGAGGACGAACGTCGTCCATGACGAGTCACCGGGGCGGATCGCGAGGAAGACCGGCCAGTGATACAGGTAGACGCCGTAACTGACTCGACCGAGCAACTCGAGCGGTCGCCACGAGAGCGCTCGTCGCAATGACGAGCGCGGTGACTGCAGCGTCGCCAGTACCGCCACCGTCAGGATCGAGCCGACGCCAAGGAGACCTGCGTAGGCCGGACCGTGATCGCTCGGCAGCACCACGGCGGCAACGATGATCGTCGCCAGGGCGCACCACCCCACGCCGTCGCCCAGCCACCGCCGCCGGTCGAACGCACGTACCGGATGCGCCCCGATCAGCATCGCCAGCGAGGCGCCGGTGAGGATCTCGCCGAGCCGCGAGGGCGTCGCCAGGTAGGCGACGTCGCCTCCCCATCGGGCCGCGACGAGCGGGCCGAGCAACACGAAGAAGGCAGCAGTCGTGCACACCGCCGCAGTTCGGTGGCGGTGGGAACGCCACAGACGGAAGATCAGGGCGGCACCCAGCGGCCAGAGCCAGTAGAACTGCTCCTCCACCGCCAACGACCAGAAGTGGTCCACCGGCGTCGCTCCGCCGGTCAGCAACGATGCGTAGGACGCATGGCGCGACAGTGCCTCCCAGTTCGCCACCTGCCCCAGCGCGCCGAGCAGCGCGCGGTCGAGTCGGTCGACGGGCGGGAACGCGCCGGCGCGAGCGGCGATCGCGACACCTGAGATGCAGAGCAACGAGGCCGGCAGCAGGCGCCGCACCCGCCGGGAGTAGAACGCCCGCGCCGAGATCGTGCCGTGTCGTTCGTGCTCGAGCACGAGCAGGGTCGTGATGAGGAAGCCGGAGAGGGTGAAGAAGACCGACACGCCGACGTAGCCGCCGCCCATCCACGTGAACCCTTGATGGAAGAGCAGGACCAGCACGACCGAGACGGCGCGCAGCCCGTCGAGCGCCGGTTGGTGGCCGATGCGCTCGGTGCGGGACATCCGTCCATGTTCCCACGGCTCACCCAGCGGCGGCGTGGCAGTCCGCCCGCACGCGGGAAGGGGTCGGCCCAGCGACCGGTGTTAGCCTCCCGACGCCGTCGTGGCCGGTCGGTGGGGCCGACCACCCGACCTGCACGCCATCATGACCGCCGCCGCCGCTCCCCTCCCCCCGGCCGACCCCGTGTGGCGACGAGGTCTCGTGCGGGCGGCGATCGCCTACGCATTCTCACGGCTCTGTGTCGTCGTCGGTGCGGCACTGGTCGCCGCCGAACTTCGTGCCGACGAGAACTACCGGCTGGAGAAGTTCCCGCTCGCGCGCTGGGCCGACCCCTACTACTGGAACAAGCCGATCCCCACGCACGCCTCCGGGCCGATGCTCGACGTCCTCACGTCGTGGGACGGCCTGTGGTACCTGCGCATCGTGCGTGCCGGCTACCCGACGTCGGTCCGGCCCCACGTCACCTATGACGTCGCCGATGCCCGTGCGGCGTTCTTCCCCGCCTACCCGATGCTCGTCCGGGTCGCTGACCGTCTCCTGCCCGGCGGTGACGTCGCTGCCTCCCTGCTGGTCAATCTCGTCCTCGGTGGCGTCGTCGTCTGGCTCACCGGCCTCCTTGCTCGACGCGCATTCGGCGACGATGTCGCCGTACGGGCCATGGTCCTCGTCGCGATGTTCCCGGGCAGTTTCGTGCTGTCGTTCGCCTACACCGAGGCGTTGCTGCTCGCCGCAGTGACGGCCTGCCTGCTCGCCCTCCACGAACGGCGCTGGCTCACCGCTGGGCTCCTCGCTGCCATCGCGTCCGCCACGCGACCGAACGGGGTGGCGATCGTCGCCGCCTGCGCGGTCGCCGCGGTCCTCGCCATCCGTGACCGGCGCGAATGGCGGTCACTCGTCGCCGTCCTGCTCGCCCCGCTCGGCTTCGTCGTGTTCCAGTGGTGGCTCGGTCGGCACACGGGCGAACCCGGTGTGTGGTTCCGCGTCCAGACCGAGGCGTGGGGAGAGGGGGCGAGTTTCGGCCTCACGGCGCTCCGCCGCACGTGGCGGGCGATCGCGTCACCGCTCACCTCCCCCACGAACGTCATCACTGCGGTGTCGCTCGTGACGACCGTGCTGCTCGTCTGGTTCGCACGGCGCGTTCGCCTGCCGTTGACGATGGCGGCCTACAGCGGCGTGGTGCTGCTGCTGATGCTGCTCCCCGCCACGGTCACCGCCCGACCCCGCTTCCTGTACACCGCGCTGCCGTTGCTGATCGCCGCAGCTGTGTGGATCGAGCGCCACCGGCGACACTGGTGGCCGTCGGTCTACGCCGCGTGCGCGGTCGGGCTCGTGGCGCTCACGACGCTGTACGGGGTGTACGGGGCGATCCCATGACGTCGGCCGGCCCGACGGATGGACATCGGGCGCGTTGGTCGCGCCGATCGAACGGGTGGTCGCTGTCGCTCCTGGTCGTCCTGGCGTACGTGCCGCTCCTCGTCGCGCAGTCCGGCAGGATGGTGGCGGACACCAAGCTGTACCTGTACCTGAATCCCGGTCGACTCGTCAGCGACGCGGCACTCAGTTGGGACAGCCGACAGTTCGGCGGGTGGGTGCCCCACCAGATCGTTGCCTACCTGTGGCCGCAGGGCCCGTGGTATTGGCTCATGTCGATCGCACATGTCCCCGACTGGGTCGCCCACCGACTCTGGGTCGGCACGCTGTTCGTCCTCGCGGGACTCGGCGCGCGGTGGGCCGCACGAACCCTCGGGCTACCGCTGGCTGCCGCCACGGTCGTCGCCGTGGCGTACCAGGTCTCGCCATACGTACTCCCCTACGCGTCCCGGACCAGCGCCATGCTGCTGCCGTGGACCGCCCTCGGGTGGGTCATCGGCCTCACGGTGCGGGCCGCGTTGGCCCGTCGACCGTGGGGGTACGCCGCCGCATTGGCGCTCGTCGTCGGGTCGTGCAGCGCCGTCAACACCACCGCGATCCTGATGATCGCGCCCGCCCCGGTGCTGTGGCTGCTGGACGCAGGCGTGCGGCGCCTCGTTCCGTGGCGCAGGGTGGTCTCGACGGCGGGACGCATCGCCCTGCTGTGCCTCGGGACGTCGATGTGGTGGATCGAGATGGTTCGCATCCAGGGCGCCTACGGCGCCGACCTGCTCAGCTACAGCGAGAGCCTGCAGGCCACCAACTTCACCACTGCGTCGACCGAGGTGCTGCGCGGGATGGGCTACTGGCTCTTCTACGTCCGCGACGCGTACGCCTTCACGACCACTGCGGGCGGCACGTTCATGTCGTCACCGCTGCTCATCGGCCTCACCTTCGTCGTGCTCGCCGCGGGGCTGACAGGGATCATCGGCACCCGTTGGGCGTCGCGTCGCTTCGCAGCACTGCTCGTCCTCGTCGGGACCGTGCTCGCCGTCGGCGCACATCCGATCGACGATCCAGCGCCGCTCGCCCGACCGCTCGCCGAGTACTCACGCAGCGGCATCGCCCTCGCCCTGCGCAGCAGTGCACGCGCCGTGCCGCTCGTCTCGCTCGGCCTCGCGCTCGGTCTCGGTGCGCTCGTGGCGGCAGTCGGGGCGACTGGCGCTCGCTCTGGATCGCGTCGCAGCGCCATGCTCGCCGCCGTCGCGGTCGTCGTGCTCGTCGCCGCCAACCCGGCGCTGCTCGACGGCGACATCGTCGACCCCGCCCTGGCACGCGACGACCCACCTTCTGCATGGCTCGATGCAGCCGACCTCCTGTCGAACGGGGACACCGGCGCTCGAGTCCTGCAGTTGCCCGGCGCCGAGTTCGGCGCATTCGCGTGGGGTTACACCGTCGACCCACCACTGCCCGGCCTGACCACCAAGCCGCTGCTCACACGCGACCTGCTGCCCCTCGGCAGCGCAGGCCTCGAGGATCTGTCGTATGCCCTCGACGACCGATTCCAGGACGGGATCGCAGAGCCCGCATCACTTGCCGCGGTCGCCCGTCTGCTCGGGGTGGACACCGTGTGGCTCGCCGGTGACCTCGCCGCAGAACGGTTCCGCAACCCGTGGCCAGCCGACAGCCGTGCAGTCCTCGACGCCGCACCCGGGCTTCGCCGCAGTGCCGAGTTCGGAACGGCCGGCACGACGTCGCCGTCGATCGACATGGTCGATGAGCACCTGTACGTCACGGGCCGCGATGGCGGGCGCGCCGTGCCAGTGGTTGTCCTCTACTCGGTCGACTCGCCGGTCCCGGTCGCGCGGACGGCGACGCGCGTCGTCCTCGTGGCGGGCAGCGGCGACGGCGTCATCGACGCTGCGGCCGCCGGTCTGCTCGCCGGTGACGAGGCCATCGTCTATGCGGCCCACGTGGCGGACGGCAGTGTCGAGCTGCACGGTGCACCGGCAGTGGTCCTGCTCACCGACTCGAATCGCGATCGGGCACATCACTGGCGCAGCTCGCAGGATGTGAGCGGCTTCACCGAGACCGGGGCACCGGGCTCCGACCTGCTCGAGCCCGACGAGTCCGACCGCCGCCTCCCGGTCTTCGGCGACAGTCCCGAGTCCTCTCAGCAGACCGTCGCCCGGGTCGACGGCCTGACGGTCTGGGCCAGTGGCTACGGCGAGCCCTTCGCCTACCTGCCGGAACACCGCCCCGCGATGGCGGTCGACGGCGACATCTCGACCTCGTGGGTCGTCGGTGACCGCGCTGACCCCGTCGGCGAGCGTATTCGTGTCTCGTCCACCTCCGGCCAGTTGCAGTTGCTCCAGCCACAGGGCGCCGCGGCGAACCGGATGATCACGCAGCTCACGGTGCACGAGGACGGTCACGCACCGGTGAGGGTTGCGCTCGACGAGTCCTCGCTGCGCGATGACGGGCAGGTCGTGCCGCTCGCCGGCACCGGCCCGGTGACGGTCGAGATCACCGCAGTCGGGCCACGCCCGGGCGGTACCGACACCGGTCCGTCTGCCGTCGGCTTCGCCGAGCTCGGCGTCGGCGCCCACGCCGAGTGGGTTCGACTCCCCACACTCCCGGCGACCACCGCTGGGGTGGACGACGTCGCGATCGTGCTCACCCGACTTCGCATCGACCCGCTCGACCGGTGGCGGAGCGACCCTGAGCCGCAGGTCCGACGGGAGTTCGAGCTCCCGGAGCGTCGTGCCTGGGATCTTGCGGTCACGCTGCGCCTGAGCGCGACAGCCAGCGACACGGTGCTCTCCAGTGTCACCGGTCGAACCGGTGCGGTGGCCGAGCAGCGGCTCCACGGCGACCCTGCAGCCGCTGGCGTGAGCGCCGTCGACGGTGATCTCGGCACGTCGTGGACCACGCCGTTCGGTCAGGTCGTCGGGTCGACGTTGTCACTCGACACCCGGTCGCCGTTCGCTGAGCTGTCGATCACACAGCCGACTGACGGCCGGCACTCGACCATCACGGCCCTCGTCGTGTCGGATGACCAGGGCTCCTTCACCGTGGACGTGCCCGCTCCCGGTGCCGCCGGCCCGAGTCGGGGCGCGGTCCCCCGGCCCCCCGCGGGCCCCTCCGTGCGGTTCACCATCGACGAGATCCACGCCCTCCCCCCGGTCGACCGTCGCTACGGCGAGACGACCGTGCTTCCCGCTGCCATGATCGAGCTCGATGCAGCCGGCCTCGCCGGAGAGACGACCGCTCCCGCAACGGGTGACTGTCGCGACGACCTGGTCCGGGTCGACGGCACCCCACTCCCGCTCGATGTCTCCGACGAGGACCTCGTGCTCCTGCGCTCCGGGGCGGCAGTGACCGTGCAGCCGTGCGTCGCAGTCGACCTCCGGGCGGGCACGCACCGGATCGAGTCCGCCGCCGGTGGAAGCACCGGACTCGATGTCGATCGGATCGTGGTGTCCAGCCGCGCTGGGACGGCACCCACCCCACCGTCGAGTTCCCCGACCGTGCAACGAGTCGAGGTCGACGGGCTGCGCACGAGACGCGCACTGCACGTGCCACCGTGCCCTGACGGCTGTTGGCTGGTGTGGGGTGAGGGGTACACACCGGGGTGGCAGGCAACGGCAGGCGGTACCGATCTGGGCGAGCCGTCTCCGGTCAACAACGGGAACGCATGGTGGATCGCTCCGACGGCGCGACCGACGACCGTCGAGATCCGCTGGCTGCCACAGCAGCGCGAGGCGCTGGCGCTCGTCGCATCAGCGGCATCCGTGCTGTGCTGCCTGGGCCTCGTGCTGTGGCCGCTGCGACGTCGAGGCACGCCCACTGCTGCGACCACGACGTACGAGCACCTGGCGATGTTCGACACCACCTTCACACCCCAGTGGTGTGCACCACTGCGCGAACGAGCATCGACGCGCAGCGCGGTGGCGGCTGCATCGGTCCTCGTGCTCGGCTCGGCGGTCGTCATCACTCCCGTCGCTGCGATCGCGCTCACGCCACTCGCGCTCTTCGTCGTCACCACCCGACGGATCCGCGCGATCGGCGCGGCGGCGCCGGCGCTCGCCCTCCTCATCGGCGCATACGTGACGCTCCGGCAGGCCATCGAGCGAATCCCTGCCAACGCCGCATGGGTGACCGCGTGGGACCGGGTGCACCGTCCCGGACTGGTGATCGCGCTGGTACTGGCGGTGGCGACGATCAGCGACCGACGCGCCGGACCGTCGGCACCGCGACCGCCACGAGGTACAGCGACAGACCCAGCAGCAGCGTGAGGTCGAAGCCCACCGTCATCGACACGATGGTGGTGAGTGACGACCCGATCACCGAGAAGAAGCCGTTGACGGCCCAGCACCATGCAACGAGCCGCCCCCGCGTGGCGTCGTCCGCGAGCGTGGTCGCTGCGTCGATGCCAGTGGGCAGGAAGGCACCGAGCACGATCCCTACCGGCGCCAGCAGCGCGATCACCACGGCGATCCGTGCCCACTGTGGCCAACTGAGCGCAGCGACCGTGATGCGCTCGGACGTTGCGAGGTACACCACCACCACGCCAGCGAGGGCTGCAAGAGCCGCCCACAGCCCGCCGCAGCGGCCCCTGCCGATCACCGAGGACAGGCGGGCACCGACGGCCGTGGACAGCAGGAGGGTGAACAACGAGACCGACAGCGACAGCGTCGGATACCCCAGCAACAGCGCAAAGCGCTGGATCATCGAGATCTCGACCGCCATGAACCCGAGCCCGAGCAGGCCGAAGTATGCGCCCAGTCCAAGTCGGGCCGAGCGCCCGACGCCGGCACCACGCTCGGCTGATGCCCGGCGCCTCGTGAGCCCGAACGGCAGCCACAGGAAGAGTGCCGAGACCGCGACCGCGATGCCCACGAGCACGAGCAACAGGCGCTCACCGATCGCGATCTCGCTGTCCTCGTAGGTGCGCTCCCAGTGCGTCACCACCGACGAGAACGGGCTGAAGTGCCAGAAGAACGGCCGGTCGTCGGTGATCGGCCCGATGTCGAACGGGTAGCCGTCGACGATCGCCCGTACCTCGTCATCGCTGCTGGTGATGAGGTCGGAGGTGAGTCCGTCGGCTCTGACCTCTCCCGGCACGTACCGCAGGGTGCTGTTCGAACTCCGGGCAGCGGCAGCACGAATGCCGTCGACGGTCGGGCCGTCGAACGCTGCGGCACCCAGCATCACCGTGCTCACTCGCTCGAAGTCGGTGTCGCCGTCATCGGTCACGAGCACGACATGGTCGGCAAACCGTTCGACACGATCGGCGAGCGCGGCGCGCGCCGTCGTCAGGTAGCGGGCAGTCCGCGTCGGGCGGCGGTCGAACGCGAAGTCCCCGAACTGGGCGACCACCACGCCCTCGTCACTGAGGTGGTCGAAGGCCGTCTCGATCATCTCCCGGGTGTACAGGTAGCTCTCCGACAGCACGAAGGCACCGGAGGTCGCGGCGTTCGACGCGGCGTAGCTGTCGGGCGCGACGAACCAGATGAGGTCGTACTCGTCGGTGGACCTGCCGAGGAAGGTCCGTCCGTCTCCCTGTACGTAGTCGACCCGCGGGTCGTCGACGACGTGCCCGCTGTAGTCGGCGAAGGTCTCGGTCAGCAGGTGCACCGTCACCGGGTTGAGCTCGACCGCAGTGACGTGGCCGGCGCCATAGGTGAGCGACGCCATGATCTCGTTCCCGCCGGCGGCGCCGATGATCAGGACGGACGGGTTGTCGCCGAGCGCCCCGAACGGAATCTGCCGGTTGTCGTCGTCGAACCGGGCGGTCGTCGCCGGCGTGCCGTCGTACCGCCAGATCGACGAGCCCCACAGCCCGTCGTGGTGCAGCACCTTCAGGTCGCCGAGGTCGACGGCATCCACGCGGACGACCGCGCCCCAGTCCCCTCCCTCGACGGTGTCCGACTCACGCAGCGTCTTGGTGCGGTCGGCGACCACCTCGACCGACGCTGCCGCCGCGCCCACCGCAACAGCGAGGACGACGGCCACCGCGCCGACAGCGCTCGAGCGACGGGGAACGCCGATCACCACCCCGACGAACCACGCCAGTGCGACGAGGAGCACCAGCGAAGTCGTCACCATCGCGGGCGGACCGATGGTCGCCTGCAGCGGCACGGCGGACAGGCAGCCCATCGCTGCCCCGGCGAGATCCCACGAGTACAGGCGGCGGATGTCGGCGGCCTGGTCGACCACGAGCGATGCGAAGAGGGCGCCGACGCAGGCGAAGACGGCGGTGATCGCCACCGAGAGCACGATGAGCAACAGGACCTGGACACCGGCCTGTCGAAGGCTGCCCATCCAGATCAGGTTGACGTCCGTCGGCAGTCGGGCCACGACGAGCCAACCCACCAGCCCGGACGCTGCAGCTGCAGGTGCGAGGCGCCGCACGAGTACCAGCGGGTCGAGCGCCCGGAGCCGTGTGGACAGCGCAGTGACCGCGCCGGCGCCACCGAGCCCGAGCAGGGACAGCCCGATGACGAAGTACGTGTAGTAGTAGAAGATCTTGAACGAGATGATTCGCGTGTACGCGATCTCGAGGGCGAGGCCGACGAATCCGAGGACGAACGCCGTGGCGAAGCGGGCGCGCTGCGCTCGGCGGTCGGGACGAGCGGCGGGGACAACCGGGTCGATCACGGCAGGCACCGTAGTGGGCCGCGGTGCACCGGACGGCGACGACGAGCAGCGCCCGACAGTCGCCTATCCCTCGTCGGTGGGCAGACCGAGCGCTGTTCGCACCAACCACGGACCCAGCCACTCATCGACCAAGCGCCGCGCCGACTCGTCGGTGAGGTGGGTGCCATCAGGTCGCCACCACGTGTCGCGTTCCACCCCCGCAGCCCGGAACCATGCATCGAGATCGCACACCACCGCGCCGGTCGACGCCGCCACCTGGCGGATCACCCGGTGCTGGACCTCGTATCGGTCGGCCTCGCCGAGATCGGCAGTGGCGAAGTAGGTCGCAGGGACTGGCGGCACCACCCACACGACCGTCGGTTGGCCCTGTCGGCGGTTGAGCGCGTCGATCGAGGCGTACGCCTCGCGCATCCGGTCGACATATCGAGGATCACGCGGCGTCAGCGTGCCCTCGGCGGCGTTCCATTCGCGGTCGGCAATGTCGGCGACCGTCACCATCAGCACGATCACGTCCGGGTCGAAGGAGTCCGCGAGCTGAGGCAACTCCTCGAGGAAGCGCTGACGCGACGTCGTCAGGTACTGCGAGCCGTCGAAGCTGGTGATACGACCATCGAGGATGAAGCCGCACCCGTCGCACCACACCAGTTGCGAGGCGGCATGGTCGGGATGGTCACCAGCCCAGGCCTGCAGCGCGTCGCCGACGTAGAACGCCGTCGAGTCGCCCGCCACGAGCACCCGAACTGGGCGCGAGGGAGCCTCCGGGAGCGACAGCGTGGCCTCGACGCCGCCGTCGAGGATCGACGTGCTGCTGCCCACGGCCGCCGGCGCCGACGACGTGGCGATCGTCGGCTCGGTGGCAGCGACGAGCGCTGCGGTATCGGGGGGCGACGATGCGTCGCCGGTGAGGCGGATCGGTCCGATGGCAGCGAGCGCGATGGCCGCACCGGCGACGACGGCGAGCAGGCTCGTCAGCGACCGCCGTCGGTCCCACCACCACACCAGTCCGATCGCGGCGAGCACGACCAGGGGAGGCTCGGCCGACGAGCGGATCCGATGTGAGCCGTAGAACACCACCGTGGTGACGAGCACCGTGGCCACCGGCAGCATCAGGGCGACGAGCGGCCAACGCCGTCGCCCGCGCCACCAGCCAGCGCCGCCCACGGCACCGAGACACGAGCACCAGAACACCGGCACGCCCACCCGGACCGCCCACGCGGGTCGCTCCTCACCGACATCCTGATGGGCCATGTCCGCGAGGCCGTACAGGTCGAGCGTTCTCGCCACCCGTGCGAGCACCACTCGCGGCACCTCGCCGAGATGCGCTCGCACGTAGGCCGCCGCACGCTCGCGGTCCGCCGTCGTACGCACACTGGGCTCCATGAACGGGTCAGCGTCCGCACAGAAGATGCTCCAACCGCCGGTGTCGCTCCCGTGGTACGTGTCGTCGCAGTTGGCGCCCTGGAGGGTCGTTCCCTCGTTCACCGTCAGCAGCACCGGCCGCTCGAAACGAACCAGGTTGAACGCCACCCACGGGGCGACCACCACGATGCTCACCCCGGCGCAGACCGTCGCAGCGACAATGGCGCGCCGGAGGTGAACCCGGTTCGCCACGACGAGCGCGAGCACCACGCACACCGCCATCAGCGCAAGTTCACTCCGCGCGAGCGCGCCGAGGCCCAGCAGGGCACCCAGTGCCGCGCTGCGTCGCGTCGACAAGGACTGTCCCCACTCGACGAGTGCCCACAGCGTCAGCGCGACCAGCAGCATGCTGATGCTCTCGGACATCACAAGGCCGCTGGGCATCCACAGCAGCGGCGACAGCGCTGCGATCGCACCTGCGACGAGCCCGACCCGGCGGCCGGCGACCGCCTCGGCGAGGCGGGCAACGACCCACACTGTTGCGACTCCGGTCGCAACAGTGACCGCCCGCTGCCACCGATGCGGCTCGGCGCCCCAGCTGAACGGCGCCATCAGGAGCGCCGTGAGCGGCCCGTGTTCGGCGCCCGGGTGATCGCTGAAGAGTTCTCGGAACACGCGGCCACGCACCAGACCTGCTGCCTGGCTGCTGTAGTAGAGCGAGTCGTTGAAGCCGAGGTCGCCGCCGAACCGGACCGACCAGTTGACGAGCCGCACCACCGCACCGAGCGCCACGATCGCCACCAGGCGTCGATCGGGACCGCGACGCGCCTCGTCGGGTCGCTGCGCCTCCACGGCCGAGGAGGGTAGTTGCTCACCCGCTCAGTGGCGCGGCGCCCCGACTAGCCTCGCCGCTGTGATCGGGTCGGGGGCGTCCACTGCGGCGCCCGAGGGCGTCACCACAGCGCGAGACGCCGCCCTCGACGGTGTCCGCGCGGTCGCCGTCGCTGCGGTCATGCTGTACCACGCCGACGCTGTGTCGCCCGGTCGCCATCTCGCGACCGGCGATCCTGGCGCCGACCGAACGTGAGGCCCGGGAGCGCCTGGCCGCGCTGACGGAGCGCGGCGCCGTGCTGCGCATCGCGTCCACTGGCCGCAGCTACCGCTGGCACCCGGACGC
>JBMSSR010000030.1:0-16827 GCA_049424465.1 Ilumatobacteraceae bacterium | reverse complement strand
CCAAGGTGAGGGTTGCGAGTTCGAATCTCGTCGTCCGCTCCAAATGCACAGTGCCCAGCCGTCAGGCTGGGCACTGTGCATTTGCGGGACGACCGCTTCATTCGGGAGGACGAGCGAAGCGAGGACGGGTCTCGTCGTCCGCTGCCCGAAGAGCGCAGTCGACAGCCCGCGGGACGACCGCGTCACCCGCACCCGCCCTCTGGCACACTGGCGAGATGGCCACGCTCACGTCGCTGCCCGAGGTGTCGCTCGCCGACTGGGACGACCCCGCCACCGACCGTAGGGCGTTCGCCGGCCGGGTCGCCGACATCTGTCACGAGGTCGGGTTCTTCACCCTCGTCGACCACGGCATCGGGCAGTCGACGATCGACGGCTACATGTCGATGGTGCGCCGCTTCTTCGCCCTACCCGACGACGTCAAGGCGACGATCGAGAAGGTCCACTCCCCGCACTGCCGCGGGTGGGAGCGGCTCGGTTCCGAACTCACCGACAACAAGGTCGACCATCGCGAGCAGGTCGATCTGTGGACCGAGCGGGTCGCACTCGAACCCTCGGTGCTGCCTGCGTACCGGCGGCTCGTCGGCCCCAACCCGTGGCTGTCCGACGACGCGCTGCCGGGCTTCCGGTCGGTGGTGTCGTCATGGTTCGCGACGATGGAGTCGCTGGCGGGACGACTGATGGAGGTACTCGCCGTCGGCCTCGGCCTGCCGGGTCATGCGTTCCACGACATCTTCGGTCCCGAGACGCACTCGCTGCTGAAGCTCATCCACTACCCGCCCACGCCCGCTGGTGCGGCCGGTGTGAACGGGCACCACGACTCGGGGTTCCTCACCATTCTCCTGCAGCACGAGGTGGGTGGTCTACAGGTCCGAACGCAGCAGGGTGAGTGGATCGACGTGGCACCGCAGCGTGGCGCGTTCAACGTCAATCTCGGCGAGATGCTGCAGGCGATGACCGGCAACTATTACGTCGCCACGATGCACAAGGTCGTCAGCGACGCCGAGCGCTACTCGTCGGCGTTCTTCCACGGCCCGTCGCTCGACACGCCGCTCGCTCCGGTCGACCTCGAGCCCCGGTACGCAGCGCGGGTGGCGGCGAGCGAGTACCACCGCTCGACGGGGTTCATGGCCCGCCGTGAGCAGTTGCTCGCCGGTGAGGCGGGCACGTCGGCCACCGCTGTCGACACGTATGGCGACCAGCTGTGGAACTACTTCCTGCGCAGTTACCCCGACATCATCGCTGCACGCTTCGTGTCGTGAGGCAGTCCGGACGGGCGTGCGGTGACGTCGTCGCAGCGCTGCGCCGGGGCGCTCAGTGCAGCAGGTTCGCCAGCTCGGTGTAGAGCGGAATGCCGATCACGAGGTTGAAGGGGAACGTGACGCCGATCGCGGCCCCGAGGCAGAGCCCGAGATCGGCGTCGGGGAGCGCCACGCGGACCGCTGCCGGCGCCGCGATGTAGCTGGCGGACGCCGCCATCGCGCCGAGGACCGCCGCGCCACCCGCCGACAGCCCGGAGAGCGTGCCGAGCGCGACGCCGATGCTGCCGAACACCACGGGCAGACTGACTGCGGTGGCGAGCAGGCGCGGCCCGGCGGCGCGCAGGTAGCGGAAGCGCTGGCCGGCGAGGGTGCCGAGGTCGAGCAGGAACAGGCAGAGCATCCCGGGGAAGAGGCCGATGAAGAACGGATCGACCTTCTCGAGGGCGCCGTCGGACGCAACAGACCCGATGACGAGGCCGCCGACGAGCAGGACGATGCTCTTGCCCGTGAGCACCTCGTGCACCGCCGAGCGCAGGTTGCCCGATCCCTTGGCACGCAGCGCGAGCACGAGTGCGATGACGATGCCGGGCACCTCGAGGATCGCGACGAGTGCCGGCAGGAAGCCCTCGGTCGCCGGGTCGGCCGCCCGGGCGAAGGCGTCGGCGGCGGTGAACGTGACAGCCGAGACCGACCCGAAGTGCGCGGCGAGTGCTGCGGCATCGACGACGCCGAGCCGGGCGACGCGCCGGGCGACGGCGAACGCCAGCGTCGGTGTGAGCACGCCGAGGGCGAGGGTCGCCAGCAGTGGTGCCCAGAGCTCGCTGACGTGTGTCTCCTGCAGGCGCATGCCACCCTTCAGACCGATCGCCAGCAGGAGATAGGTGGACAGCAGGCTGCCGACCTGGTCGGGCAGTCGGAGGTCACCGCGCAGCGCGACGGCGAGGACGCCGATCACGAAGCAGAGCACCGCCGGTGCGGTGAGGTTCTCGACGACCAGGTCGGACAACTGCACGAACGGCCATAATAGGAAATAAATTTCGTGAAATCAAGTACTGTTGTCGCACTCAGGACAGGGCGCGCAGCAGCTCGCCGACCGTCGTGTGGGCCTCGAGCGGATGGCGGAGCCGTACCGAGGTGTCGAGGCGGTAGGTGTTGCGCCGCCCGACCTTCGTGACCGACACGACGCCGGCCGCCACGAGGTCGGCGACGATGGCGTTCACGGTGCGCTCGGTGACGCCCACCGCAGCCGCCGCGTCGCGCAGCCGTGCCTCGGGATACCGGTCGAGGTACACGAGCACGTGGGCGTGATTGCTGAGGAACGTCCATCCGGGGCGATCGGCCACACCCAGAGGGTACCGATCGGCGTCCGCCGAGACCTGCCGCGCCGTCGCACCGTCGGTCTGTCGGGCGCCGTCGCACGGGGAGCGAGCGGTGGCGGGCGGCTCAGCGGGCGCGGGTGCGCCGTCGAAGGGCGAGCGACACGTAGACGAGGGCGACCAGCACGGGCACCTCGATGAGCGGTCCGACCACCCCGGCGAGTGCTTGGCCCGACGACACACCGAACACGCCGATGGCGACAGCGATCGCCAGCTCGAAGTTGTTGCCCGCCGCCGTGAAGGCGATCGCCGTGGTGCGGTCGTACGGCAGGCCCATGCGCCGGGCGATGCCGAACGAGCCGAACCACATGACCACGAAGTACACGAGCAGCGGCAGCGCGATGCGGACGACGTCGAGCGGTCGATCGGTGATGGTCTCGCCCTGCAGCGCGAACAGGATGACGATGGTGAACAGCAGGCCGTAGAGGGCCCACGGAGCGAGCCGCGGGATGAGCCGTCGCTCGTACCACTCGGTGCCCTTGGCGCGCTCGCCGAGGGTGCGCGTGAGGAAGCCGGCCACCAGTGGGATGCCGAGGAAGACGAGCACACTCGTCGCGATCTCGCCGACCGTCACGTCGATGCCGGCCGTGTCGAGGCCGAGCCAGCGTGGGAGCACCTCGAGGTAGAACCAGCCGAGCAGCGAGAAGGCGAGGATCTGGAACACCGAGTTGAGCGCGACGAGCACCGCCGCGAGTTCGCGGTCGCCGCACGCGAGGTCGTTCCAGATGAGCACCATCGCGATGCACCGAGCGAGGCCGACGATGACCAGCCCGGTGCGGTAGTCGGGCAGGTCGGGCAGCAGCACCCACGCGAGCGCGAACATCACCGCCGGCCCGATGATCCAGTTGAGCACGAGGGACAGCACGAGCGACCGGCGATCGGCGACGACTCGGCCGATGCTCGTGTACCGCACCTTGGCGAGCACCGGATACATCATCATCAGCAGACCGATGGCGATAGGGAGCGACACGGTTCCCACCTTCACCCGGTCGAGCGCGTCGTTGAGGTCGGGAATGAGCCGCCCGAGCAGCAGCCCGCCGGCCATCGCCGCGCCGATCCAGACCGGCAGGAGACGGTCGAGCGTCGACAGCCGCGCAACGGCGGGTCGCGCGTCGGGCAGGTCAGGCGTGGCGGTCATGTGAGCTCCTCGACCAGCGCGACGGTCATCGGGTCAGCAGCACGACGACGGCGACGTGCCGAGTGAGACCGACACCGCGTCGACCGGGGTGCAGCAGGCCGCCGCGGCCGGGGCCGCCTCGGCGGGGGTGCAGCACGTGCCGTCATCGACACCGGGCACGGCGACGTCGCCTGCTGCGGGCACGGCGTGCATGGTCGTCGCGTCGGCGAGCACGGTGTAGACCTCCCACGGCTCGGCGTCCGGACCGTGCACCCACACCTTGTCCTGGACTGCGAAGCAACAGGTGGTCTGCTCCTCGACGCGGGTCGCGAGGCCCTCACCCTGCAGGCGTGTGATCGCCGAGGTGACCTCGTCGGTCGACATCACCTCGACACCGAGGTGATTGAGGGTGCCGCCCTGGCCGGGGTTCTCGATGAGCACCAGCTTGAGCGGTGGTTCGGCGATGGCGAAGTTGGCATAGCCCTCGCGAACCTTCGCCGGCGGCGTGCCGAACAATGAGGTGTAGAACGCGATCGCCGAGTCGAGATCGTTGACGTTGAGCGCGAGCTGGACTCGTGACATGGGGACTCCCTTGCGTGGCTCAGGAATACAGTGGCTCCTGCTGTGACCTCATCCTGCCACCCCGGATCGCCGAGCGCGGGACCGCCGCTCATGCACCAGCGCTCGGGTGCCGATACACGAGTACGGCTCCGCACGGCCGGTGGGAGGGGATGAGGGTGGTCAGCGACGAGGGGCAGGGCGCGGTCGGCCTGTCGTTCGGCACGGGTGAGTTGCTCGAGGGCGTCGGTGTGCCGACGCTCATCACCGACAACAACCGTGTCGCCCTGTGGGCCAACCAGCCGTTCTGCGACCTGTTCGGCGTGGACGGCGGCCCTGACCGTCTCGTCGGCCGCACGATGACCGAGATCGCGATGCGAGTCAGCACCGACTTCCGCGACCCGCGCAAGTTCCTCGACGGCATCGTTGCTGCCCTCGACGGCGGCATGTATCGACGCTCGTACTACCCGGTCCGCACCGACGGAGTCGTCACGGCACACGTGTGGCGCTACGACGACGTCACGGACATGCATCGCCGTACGGTGGCGCTCGAGCGGTCCACGGCGGTCCTGCAGGCGATGGCGAGGGCGCACGCACCGGCGTTGCGCTCGTCGACCGAGCGGGCCGTGTTCTCGAACCTGCTCGACAGCCTCATCGAACTGTCGGGATCTGCCTACGGGTTCATCGGCGAGATCGACCACGACGAGGCAGGCCCGTTCCTCCGGTCGTGGGCCATCTCGGACATCGCCTGGGACACCGCGTCGCGAGCGTTCTTCGCCACCGCGATGCGCGACCAGGGCTACCTCGAGTTCCACCAGCTCGACACGCTGTACGGCGAGACGCTGCGTACCGGGACGATGGTGATCGCCAATTCGCCGTCCACCGACCCGCGTGCCGGTGGCCTGCCGCCCGGTCACCCACCGCTCGTCGCGTACCTCGGCCTGCCCATCCACCACGACGGCCGCTTCGTCGGGATGGCGGGACTCGCCGGACGACCTGGCGGGTACGACGACGACCTCGTCGAGTTGCTGCGCCCTCTGTTGTCGGCCTGCGGGACCATGATCGAGGCGACTGCGATCGACCGGGAGCGACGCGCGGCCGAGCAGGCCCTGCGCGCCGCGCTCGAGACCGCCGAGTTCGCCAACTCCGCGAAGACGCAACTGTTGGGGCGCGTCAGCCACGAGCTGCGCACGCCGCTCAACGCCGTGCTGGGATTCGCGCAGTTGCTCGCCCGCGACGAGACCGACGAGCGGCGGGCCCGTTGGCTGGCGCAGATCGAGCAGGCCGGCCGCCACGTGCTGTCGCAGGTCGAGGACCTGCTCGACCTCGCCGCCGCCGAGTCGGGTCGGCTCGCGGTGTCGGTCGAGCCCGTCGACGTCGATGCGGTCGTCGAGTCGGTCGTCTCGCTGCTGGCCCCGCTCGCCGCAGAGCGATCCGTCCGTGTGACTCGTCGACAGGCGGGCTGCACCGCGCTCGCCGACGCAGGTCGGCTGCGCGTCGTCCTCATCAATCTCGTGTCGAACGCCATCAAGTACAACCTGCCGGGCGGCTCGGTCGAGGTGACGAGTGTGCTGGCAGGTGACGAGGTGACCATCGCCGTGGCCGACGACGGGCCGGGCCTGCCGCCGGAGCAGTTCGAGAGGGCGTTCGCGATGTTCGAGCGACTCGACGCGAGTGGCCGCAAGGTGTCGGGCGCCGGTCTCGGCCTCGCCATCTCGCGCGAGTACGCCACCGCCATGGGCGGTCGGCTGACGGGGCACCCCCGGGACGGCGGGGGCGCCGAGTTCGTGCTCACGCTGCCCGCTGCCGCCGTCGACGCACCGGGCAGTGCAGCTGCCGATCGCGTGCCGGACGACGCGCCGTGGGTGCTGTACATCGAGGACAATCCGATGAACGCCGAACTGGTGGTCGAGTATCTCGGCGGGGTCGACCGGCTCCGGGTCGAGGTGGTCGAGACCCTGGCCGAGGGCCGCGCGGTGCTCGTGCAGCGGTCACCATCGGTGCTGTTGCTCGACCTCAACCTTCCCGACGGCCTCGGGGGTGACCTCGCCGAGGAGTTGACGCGTGCCGGGTCGACCGTGCCGGTGGTGCTCGTCACCGCGGACGCGTTCGCCGCCACCGAGGTGCAGGCCCGTGTGCCCGACCTTGCCGGAGTCGTGCTGAAGCCGCTGGCGTTCGACGAGCTGAGTGCGGTGATCGGCCGGTTCACCGCCGTGCAGCGGTGAGCATCGGGGGCGAGGTCAGCGCCCTCGCCGGGTTCACCCAGTCAACGTGCGAGCAGCGTGATGCGCTCGGCGTAGTCGGGGACAACGGCGGTCAGGTCGTAGCGCTCTTCGATCGCCGTTCGCAAGGTCTCTGACGCGCCGTTCTCGCCGTGGACGACGAACACCGTCGGGTCGCCAGTCGCGGTGCCCACCCAATCGAGCAGCTCGGTGGCGTCGGCATGCACCGAGAACCCGGTCAGGTCGCACACCTCGGCCTTGACCCGCACGTACTGACCGTGGATCTTCAGGCTGGTGGCGCCGTCCAGCAACTGGCGACCGCGGGTGCCGATCGACTGGTACCCGACGAGCGCGACGCTGTTGCGCGGATCGGGGAGGAACTGCTTGAGGTGGTGCACCACGCGACCGCCCGACGCCATGCCGGCACCCGCGATGACGATGCCGGGCCCGCCGTGCCGGGAGACGGCCTTCGAGGCCTCGGCATCGAACACCTCCTCGAGCTGCGGCAACGAGAACAATTCTTCGGCGTCGTGCAGTTCGGGCCGTACGTCGGCAGCGCCCTCCTTGAACGCGTCGCGGTACACCTGCAGCGCGGCGAGCGCCATCGGGCTGTCGACGTACACCGGCACGTGCGGCAGCTGCCCGGCGTCGTGCAGCATGCGCAGGTGGTAGAGCAGCACCTCGGTGCGGTCGACCGCGAATGCAGGGATCACCACCATGCCGCCGCGGTCGACGGTGCGCTCGACGAGGTCGGCGAGGCGCTGGGCTGCGCCGGGGTCTGCATGCACCCGGTCGCCGTAGGTGCTCTCGACGACGAGGTAGTCGCAGAACCCAGCGGGACCGGGCGGCACGAGCAGTGGGTGCCACGGGCGGCCCAGGTCGCCGCTGAACGTGACGGCCGGGCCGTCGTCGAGGTGGACACGGACCGACGACGACCCGAGGATGTGCCCCGCCGGTGTGAACGTCACGGTGATGCCGTCAGCGACCTGCACCGGCGTGTCGAAGGGCTGTGACTGCAGCAGGTCGAGGGCCGTCCAGGCATCGTCCTCGGTGTACAGGGCCAGCGCGGGATGGTGTTTGGAGTAGCCGGCCCGGTTGGCGTACTTGGCCTCTTCCTCGAGCAGTCGCGCGCTGTCGGGCAGCACGACGCTCATCAGCCGTCCCGTGTCATGAGTGACGTGCACCTGCCCGCGGAAGCCGGCCTTGACGAGTCGCGGCAGGTAGCCGCAGTGGTCGAGGTGGGCGTGCGTGATGACGACGGCGTCGAGCGCGTCAGGCGCCACCGGGAACGCTGCCCAGTTGCGCTCGCGGAGGTCCTTCAGCCCCTGGTACAGCCCGCAGTCGACGAGGACCCGGCGGCCGTGGTGCTCGACGAGGAACTTGCTGCCGGTCACCGTGCGGGTGGCACCGAGCGGCACGAGGGCGGAGACAGCGGACCGGTGTGCACTCATGGCGGCATTCTGACACCACGCCGCCGGCGGCACCCGGTGCCTGCAGTCGGTCGCGCGACGCCGTGCGACCCGTCCGTCTCGTCAGTGGCGCGCCGCTCGGCGCGACACTGCACGGATGGACTTCGACATCCCCGCGGACATCGCCGACCTGCTGGTCGAGCTCGACGAGTTCATCGACACGGTCATCCGGCCGATCGAGGAGCAGGACGACAACATGCGGTTCTTCGACCACCGCCGTGAGGACGCGCGCACCGACTGGGAGCGCAGTGGGCTGCCGAACGAGGAGTGGGAGCAGTTGCTGCACCGCGTCAAGCGGCTCGCCGACGAGGCCGGGTTCTACCGCTATCCGTTCCCCGTCGAGTACGGCGGTCGCAACGGCACCAACCTGGGCATGGCGATCGTGCGCGAGCACCTGGCGCGCAGGGGTCTCGGCCTGCACAACGACCTGCAGAACGAGCACAGCATCGTCGGCAACAACGTGGGCCTGTTGCTGATGATCCACTACGGAACGCCCGAGCAGCAGGCCGAGTGGATCGACGACCTCGCCGAGGGGCGGCGTGGCTTTGCGTTCGGCATCACCGAGCCCAACCACGGGTCGGATGCGACGCACATGGAGACGACCGCTGTCCGTGACGGCGACGAGTGGGTGATCAACGGCGAGAAGACATGGAACACGGGTATCCACCGCGCCCAGTACGACCTCGTGATGGCGCGCACCAGCGGCAGGGCGGGTGACGGTGACGGCATCACGGCGTTCCTCGTGCCGTCGAGCGCACCCGGCTTCGAGGTGCTCGAGTACCTGTGGACCTTCAACATGCCGACCGACCATGCGCACATCCGGCTCACCGACGTGCGGGTGCCGTCGTCGGCGGTGTTCGGCGGCGAGGGCCGCGGCCTGCAGGTGGTCCAGCACTTCTTCAACGAGAACCGGATCCGGCAGGCGGCGTCGAGCCTCGGTGCGGCACAGTTCTGCATCGACGAGTCGGTGAAGTACGCCCTCGAACGACGTCCGTTCGGCAAGGCGCTCGCCTCGAACCAGGGCATCCAGTTCCCGCTGGTCGAGTTGCAGACGCAGTGCGAGATGGTGCGGGCGCTCATCCACAAGACGGCATGGGCGATGGACCGCGACGGCGCCTTCAGCCAGAGCGACAAGGTGAGCATGTGCAACTACTGGGCCAATCGCCTGTGCTGCGAGGCGGCTGATCGGGCGATGCAGGTGCATGGCGGTCTCGGGTACTCGAGGCACAAGCCCTTCGAGCACATCTACCGGCACCACCGGCGCTACCGCATCACCGAGGGTGCCGAGGAGATCCAGATGCGGCGGGTGGCCGGCTACATGTTCGGGTTCATGGGACAGCGGGCGCCGAAGGGCGTTGCCGAGGCACCGCCCGGGTGACGGTACTGTCGGGATCGGCGATCGAGCCGGCGGGGGTCGGCAGAGGGGGCGCGGTGCGATGAGGCCGAGCGGTGCGAGCGCATCACCGAGTCCGTTCGTGTCGGCACCGTCGCCCATCACGGCCTCCGACGACGAGCTCGCGTCGTACGTCGAGGACGCCGAGCTGGCACCACTGCTGCCGGCGCTGGCGTACCTGACGGGTGACCTCTCGCTCCTCGTCGACGACCTTCGCCCCGACCCGCTGCTGCTGGGGCAGCCGTTCTCGGGCTTCACCAGCGACCAACAGGCGAGAATCCGCTCGCTCGCGGTCGGCGCGCTCCGCGGATTCCGCGACGGTGGGTCACGGGCGGCACCTGCTCCGTCCGATGCCGACCTGCAGCGCATGCTCGAGCACGCAGTCGGCGCGGTCGGCCTCGAGTCGTATGTACCCCTGCTGGAGGAGGAACTCGCCGTCAGGGGCGACGACCGCCGTGCTCCGCACTGGACGGTCGACGGCGTGGCCCCGGGATCGTCGATCGACGCGGTCATCATCGGCGCCGGCATGTCGGGGATCCTCGCGGCACACCGGCTGCAGCAGGCTGGGGTGGCGGTGACGCTGCTCGACAAGAACGACGACGTCGGCGGCACGTGGTTCGAGGCGACGTATCCGGGCTGCCGCGTCGACAACCCGAGCCACAACTACAGCTACTCGTTCGCGCAGCGCCACGACTGGCCGCGCCACTACAGCGATCAGTCGGTGCTGCTGGACTACTTCCGTGCCTGCGCCGATGCGTTCGACGTGCGGCGACACGTGCGCTTCGGCTGCACGGTGCGCGGCGCCGAGTGGGACGACGCCGCGCAGCGGTGGACGGTGCGGTACGACGACACCTCGGGGAGCGAGCGCACCGTCTCTGCCCGGCTGCTCGTCAGCGCGGTGGGACAGCTCAACCGTCCGAAGTACCCGACCGACATCGACGGTTTCGGTTCGTTCGCCGGCGAGGCCTTTCACTCGGCGACATGGCGGCACGAGGTCCCGCTCGAGGGGAAGCGGGTGGTGTGCATCGGCACCGGTGCGAGTGCACTGCAGTTCCTGCCGCACGTGGCCGAGCAGGCGTCGCACCTCGTCGTGCTGCAGCGCACGGCACCGTGGCTCGCGCCCACCCCGGACTATCACCTGCCTGTCGCCACGGGCCTCGAGTGGCTGTACGCGCACGTACCGGGGTACAGCGAGTTCAACCGGTTCGTCATCTTCTGGCGCATGGGCGACGGTGCGCTCGAGGGTGTGCGGGTCGACCCCTCGTGGCAGGGTGACGGCGGATCGGTGAGCGCCGTCAGCGAGTTCATGCGCCAGGTGCTGACGGGGTACCTGCGAGCCGAGTTCGCCGACCGGCCGGACCTGCTGGCCAAGGTGGTGCCCGACTACCCGCCGGGGGCGAAGCGGATGGTGCGCGACAACGGTGTCTGGGCGCGCACGCTCGCGCGCCCCAACGTCGACCTCGTCACCGATGCCATCGCGCGGATCGTCCCCGAGGGTGTCGAGATGGCCGACGGCACGGTGCACGAGTGTGAGGTGCTGCTGTACGGCACGGGCTACGAGGCGTCGAAGTTCCTCACGCCGATGCAGGTGACGGGCCGCGGGGGCGTCGACCTCCACGGGCAGTGGGCGGGCGACGCACGTGCGTACCTCGGGGTGACCGTGCCCGGGTTCCCGAATTTCTTCTGCCTCTACGGGCCGAACACCAACATCGTCATCAACGGCAGCATCATCTACTTCAGCGAGTGCAGCGTCAGGTACATGATGTCGCTCGTCGAGTCGATGCTGCGGGCCGGCGCACACTCGGTCGAGGTGCGTCGCGACGTGCACGATGCATTCAACGCATCGGTCGACGAGGGAAATCGGTCGATGGCGTGGGGCTGGAGCCCGGTGAACAGCTGGTACAAGAACGAGTTCGGCCGAGTCGCACAGAACTGGCCGTTCACGTTGCTCGAGTACTGGCAGCGCACGCTCGCGGTCGACCCGACCGAGTACGTGTACTCGTAGACGACGCCCGTCCCGTCAGTTGCCGAAGACCTCGGCGAGGAAGTCGACCATCGCCCGCCACGACCGGTGGTCGGTGCGCTCGTGGTACCGGAAGCCGGGACGGTCGGCATCCTTGTTGGTGAAGCTGTGCTCGGCCTGGCTGTAGAGGATCATCTGCCAGTCGACCCCTGCGTCGCGCATCGACTGCTCGAACTCGAGCCGCTGCTCGGGCGGGATCGCGGGGTCGTCGGCGCCGATGCACACGAGCACCTTGCCGGTGATGTTGGCGGCATCGGACGGGTCGCTGTTCTGCAGCCCGCTGTGGAAGCCGACCATCGCCTGCAGCGGCACGCCGGCGCGCCCCAGCTCGAGCGACATGGTGCCGCCGAAGCAGTAGCCGATGGATGCGACGCGTGAGCGGTCGGCGCGTGGGTTGGCGAGCAGTACGTCGAGACCGGCACGGGCCCGCTGGCGGGTGAGCGCCTTGTCGGCGCGCAGTTTCTCGAACGTCGGCCACAGGATGTCGGCGGGGAGCGGCACGCCGTCGCCCCAGTAGTCGAGCGCGAAGGCCACGTACCCCAGCTCGTCGGCGATGCGCCGGGCGCGCCCCTTGGCGTGGTCGGTGAGACCGGGCGCCTCGTGGCAGACCAGCACTGCCGGCCGCAGGTCGTCACCGTCGGGAACCGCGAGGTGTCCCACGAAGCGTGCGCCGTCGATGAAGTACTCGATGTCCTCGCTGTGCATGGCGCCAACCTAGACGACTGCCCCCGACTACGGTACGGCCCGATGACTGTGCAGGGCGGCGGACGGATCGAACTGGAAGGGCTGTCGAAGTGGTACGGCGACCTGCAGGTGCTCGCCGACGTGAGTCTCGAGATCGAGCCGGGCGAGTTCTTCTCGCTGCTCGGGCCCTCGGGCTGCGGCAAGACCACGACGCTGCGATTGATCGGTGGGTTCGAGGAGATCGAGCACGGCTCGGTGCGGCTCGACGGTGTCGACATGCGCGGTGTGCCGCCCGAGAAGCGACCGGTCAACACCGTCTTCCAGAGCTACGCGCTGTTCCCCCATCGCACGGTCGCCGAGAACGTCGCGTTCGGCCTGCGCTTCGCCGACTGCACCAAGGCGGACGTCGCCCGGCGAGTGGGCGAGGCGCTCGAGCTCGTCCGCCTGACGGGCTACGGCGAGCGACGCCCGCATCAGTTGTCGGGTGGTCAGCAGCAGCGCGTTGCGCTTGCCCGCTCGCTCGTACTGCGTCCCAAGGTGCTCCTGCTCGACGAGCCGCTCGGCGCGCTCGACGCCAAGCTGCGGCGTGTGCTGCAGCTCGAGCTACGCACGCTGCACCGCGAGGTGGGCATCACGTTCGTCTACGTCACCCACGACCAGGAGGAGGCGCTCACGATGAGCGATCGACTCGCGGTGATGGATCACGGCCGCATGGTGCAAGTGGGCGCGCCCACCGAGGTGTACGACAACCCCGCCGACGCCTACGTGGCCGACTTCCTCGGCCTCGCCAACCTGGTCCCCGCCGTCGCCCAGGCATCGGGTGTGTCGATGCTCGGGGTGGCGCTGCCCGCTGCCACCGGCGCTGTCCGCGGTGACTGCACCGTCCTCGTGCGGCCCGAACGCCTGCGCATCGTCGCCGAGTCAGCGGGTGTCGTCGCTGGCACGGTGGTGCATGCGGTGTTCGCCGGCCCGTTCACCCACGTGCACGTCGACGTGGCCGGCACGGTGCTGCAGGCCGTGGTGCCCAACGACGGCGTCTCGTCGGGCGTGCAGCCCGGCGCGCGGGTGGGACTGTCGATGCCGCCCGAGTCGATGCGGGTGCTGGCGTCTCAGCCGGCGATGGCAGACCGGTAGCGGCGCACGAAGGCGGCCACCCCGGCGTCCTTCGAGGTGAGGACACCGTGGTCGAACCGCCGCGAGGACACGCCCTTGTGGACGAGTTCGCACACGTCGCTGTCCTGCGCCGCGACGAGCTCGCTGAACTCGACGATCGGTCTCGGGTCGAATGACGGGTCGGCGAGCGCGGCGGGGGAGAACAGGAAGTCCATCTCCATCCTCGTGGAGTGCGGTCCCTCGGGGTACAGCACCGACACGACGGCGCACGAGGCCGTGACGTCGACGAAGGCATTGGGGAACACGACGCCGCCGAAGTAGCCGTCGTGGTCCTCGGCCCGCAGTCCCTCGATCCGCGGCACATCGACATCGACACCCACGGCGGACAGGGTGGTGCCCCTCGCAAGGGTGACACCGCCATCGCCGCGCGACGCGTCCCAGGTCCACCCGGTGCCGAAATGCGGTACGAGCTCGGCGAACTCGGGGTGGACGTGCGCGCAGTGCAGGCACTCGAGGTAGTTCTCGACGACGATCTTCCAGTTGGCTGCGGTGACGTTGGACGCGTGCGCGCCGATCCTGAGCCGGCCGAAGCCGAAGCGGGTGAGGTCGGAGAGCGCAGCAGCGTCGGTGGCGAGCCAGTGGTCGAAGTCGGGTGCCTCGTCGGCGACGCACAAGAAGACGAAGCCCTCCCACTCGCGCACGTGGTGGCGCAGCAGCGGGAACTGGGCGGTGTCGACCTCACCCGGCTCGAGCCGCGGCGTCGCGAGCAGCCGCCCGTCGAGCGCATACGTCCACTGGTGGTACGGGCACATCAACGAACCCTGGGTCGACGCACTGTGTCCGGTGCACAGCTGTGCGCCACGGTGGCGGCACACGTTCGCGAAGGCGTGCAGTACGCCGTCGCGGTCGCGGGTGAGCAGCACGCTCTCGCCGGCGACATCGACCACGTCGCGGTTGCCCGGGGCGAGGCGCTCGCCACGGCCGGCGACGAACCACGACCGGTGGAGGACGAGGTCGCGGTCGACCTCGTACACGGCAGGATCGAGGTAGTCGCGTCCGGTCAGGGTGTGCTCGAGCGATGTCATCGTGGTCCTCCGGGTCGGCCCAACGGTACCCTGCGGGCATGGTCGCCCTCCGCGAGGTCAGCAAGAGTGATGAGACGCAGGCAGTGCTCGAGGCCCTCGAGGCCGACGGTGCAGTGATCGTCCGTGACTTCCTCGCCCCCGATCTGTTGGCGCGGTTCCGCACCGACATGGAGGCGCACGCGTCGGGTCATCGTGCCGGCACGGTGTCCGATGTCGCGAGCGTGCAGCAGTTCTGGGGCGGCAACACCAAGCGGTTCACGCGGCTGGCACACCGCAGCCCGTCGTTCGTCGACATCCTCACTGACCCGTTCTACCTGTCGGTCGCCGATGCGGTCCTGCTGCCGTGGTGCAAGGACTACTGGATGAACACCGGCCAGATGATGATCATCGGGCCCGGCGAGAAGGCGCAGTACCTGCACCGTGACGCCGACAACTGGCCCACGATGTGCCGGCCCGACGGACCGGAGGTCACCCTCAGCTGCCTGTTCGCCATCTCCGACTTCACGGCCGAGGTGGGCGCGACGCGGGTCGTGCCGGGCAGCCACCGGTGGGACGACTACCAGCGCCGGGCGACGCCCGACGAGACCTGCCAGGCGGTCATGCCGGCAGGCAGCGGCGTCATCTACACGGGCAGGGTGCTGCACAGCGGTGGCGCCAACGCGACGGTCGACACATGGCGGTTCGGACTGCACGTCTCGTACGTGCTCGGCTGGATCACGCCCGAGGAGGCCGGCCCGCTCAGCACGCCCTGGGACGATGTGGCCCATCTGCCACAGCGTGCACAGCGACTGCTCGGGTGGCGCAGCAGCGCGGTCGACGACACGTACTCGGCACGCGTCTGGACCGTCGACTACGAGGACGTGCCGGTCGGCCTCGGCCTCGAGTGACGGACGTCGGAGGGGCCGGTCAGCGACCCTTCCACACGGGTGGGCGCTTCTCGCCGAAGGCGGCGGTGCCCTCGGCAGCGTCCTCTGAGTCGATCGACGCGCGGTAGGACGGCAGGTCGCGGATGTAGCGCGCAGCGACGAGCGGGTCCATCGCCGCAGTGCGCCGGCCGATGTCGAGAATCGCCGCGATGCTCAGCGGCGCGGCCAGGGCAAGGTCGGCAGCCAGCGCACGTGCCGCATCCAGCAGTTCGGCGCCGGGCACGACGCGGTTGACGATGCCGTAGTGCTGGGCGTCTGCAGCCGACAGACGGCGACCGGTCATGAGCACCTCGCGAGCGATGTGCGGCGGCATCAACTGCGGCAGGCGCACCGCACCGACGTCGGGCAGGATGCCGAGCCGGGCCTCGGGCAGGAAGAACTGCGCATGGTCGGCGGCGACGATGAGGTCGGCCGACATGGCGATCTCGAACCCGCCGCCCACGGCCATCCCGTTGATCGCAGCGATGACGGGGACGGTTCGATCGGGCAGTTCGGGGAAGCCGCCGAAGCCCCCGACACCGTTGTCGACGTCGAACGACTCACCATCGGCCGCAGCGCCGAGGTCCCACCCCGCGCAGAAGAACTTCTCACCGGCACCGGTGACGATCGCGACGCGGACGGCTGGGTCGTGCTCGAAGGACGCGAACGTCTCGCCCATCGCGCGGCTGGTGACCGAGTCGATGGCGTTCGCCTTCGGCCGGTCGATGGTGACGAGTGCGACACCATCGGTGATGTCGACGTGGAATCCCTGGCTCATGGAGGTGCTCCGGCGGTTGGTGCGGGTGGGACGGTGTCAGTGCTGTTCGACGATGAGCAGGGCGTCAACGGCAGTGGCGCCCTGTGTGCCGACGAGCACGGGGTTGAGCTCGACCTCGACGACGTCAGTGCCGACCACCGCGTCGGTGAGGCGAACGACCAACTCGGCCAGGGCGACGACGTCGGCGGCAGGACGGCCGCGGAAGCCGTGCAGCAGCGGTGCGCTGCGCAGACGGTCGAGTGCGTCGCGGATGTCGTCGGTGGTGACGGGCGCGAGCAGGTGGGTGACGTCCCCCCACAGCTCGGTGGTGACGCCACCG
Source organism: Ilumatobacteraceae bacterium (assembly GCA_049424465.1). Taxonomy (GTDB): domain Bacteria; phylum Actinomycetota; class Acidimicrobiia; order Acidimicrobiales; family Ilumatobacteraceae; genus UBA668. Next base: position 526 of record JBMSSR010000030.1, on the reverse strand, counting down.
TGGCCGAGCGTGACGAGCCAACCGATCGGCGCGTCGCGACGGACGGTGACCAGCACCTCGGCAACGATGTCGGTGACCGTGCTCTCGACGAGGAATCCGGCACCGGTGACGGGCATCGCGGCGAGTGCGGTCGCGAGGGCATCATGGTCGCGGATCCCCACCTTCACTGCGCCTGCCTCGCTCTTGTGGGCAAGACCGAGTGCCTTGAGCGTGACTGGGAACCCGATGGCTGCTGCGGCGGCTGCAACACCCTCTGCTGCCACGACGGTGCCGTCGGGCACGGCGACACCGAGCGAGCGGAGGCGCTGCTTGGCTGCTGCCTCGTCGACGAGTCGAGTCGCACCCGGGACGACGACCGGCGCATGGCGAACCATGCGTGCCGGCGGTTGGGTGGCGGCGGCGTCGAGTGCCGTCAGCGCGTCGCTGAGGCCCATGAGCGGCGTGAGCGACCTCGTCGCGAGATGTGAGCGGAATTGCTCGTTGATGCACTCGGCCATCGAGCCGACGACGACCGCGCGACGGCCGG